>CAZAIL010000057.1:0-12701 GCA_964485155.1 uncultured Flavobacterium sp. | reverse complement strand
TCTCCAGGAGTTGTAGCAGTAGGTATTAAAGTAGCTTTATTAACCACAGTATTTGGTTTAGTAGTAGCTATTATACTTCAAGTTTTTTACAATTACATCATCTCTAAGGTAGACAGTATTGTAAATAACATGGAAGATGCTTCTATCACATTAATAGATTTGTTAGTTAAATACAAAAAATAAAACGCCTTATGAATAGTAAATTTTCAAAAATACTAACCATCATAGTTGCTGTTTTATCTATAATAGGTATTTCATTATTTATTAATGTAACATTTACTGATGATGTTCCCGAGCTAATTAGTGGTGCCGTAGGTCCATTAATTGCATTTTCAACATATTTATTTTACGCAGCTGTTATTATAACAGTAGGTTTATCTATAAGAGGACTCGTAAAGAATCCAGAAAACTTAAAGAAAACAATGATTGGTCTTGCTGCTATGGCAGTCCTTTTAGTTATTGCCTATATTTTAGGTGATAGTGAGCCGGTTCTCAATGCACAAGGTAAAGTATTAGAAGGTGGAGAATTAGGTGCGGCTTCAAACCAATGGGTGGGTAGCTTAATATGGTATAGTTCAATCTTAGTTCTTATTGGTGGTGCATTTTTTGTGATTGATTTAGCCAAAGGACTTATAAAATCTTAATATATGGCTAGAAGAGAGACACCGGAAATTAATGCAGGCTCAATGGCAGATATAGCCTTCTTGCTATTAATTTTCTTCTTAGTAACTACCACTATGAACGTTGATTCAGGTATTTCTAAGAAATTATCAGAGAAACCACCACCAGACTATAAGCCACCAATTATAAAGGAGAAAAACATCTTTGAAGTAAATATCAATAGGAATAATGAGTTGTTGGTTGAGGGCGATAGAATGGAAATAACAGACCTTAAAGAAGCTGCTATCAAATTTATTGATAATGGTGGAGGAGACGGAAAACCATCTGAAGACGGTACCCCAGGTAAACCTTGTGATTATTGTGAAGGTGAACGAAGTGAATCTTCATCAGATCACCCAAACAAAGCAATTATATCTGTACAAAGTGATAGAGGTACTGAATATGGTACGTATATTGAAGTTCAAAATGAATTATTGAAAGCTTATACCGTTCTAAGAAACAGACTAAGCCAGCAACGTTATGGAATTCTGTACACTGAATTAAACAAACGATATAAAGATAGTAGAGGTTTAGAAAAAGACGAGTGGAAGAAAAAAGTTGAGGATATTAAAACTAGTTTCCCTCAAATCATTTCTGATGCAGAGCCTACCTCTTAATAGTAATTAAAACATATAAAATGTCTAAGTTTAAAAAGAAGAAAAAAGGAATGCCTGCTGTAAACACAGCATCATTGCCAGATATTGTTTTTATGTTGTTATTTTTCTTTATGGTAACGACCACCATGAGAGAAACTTCTTTACAAATAGAAGCACCCAGATTACCAAGTGCTACAGAGATAAAGAAATTAGAACACAAGAGTTTGGTGAGTACTATTTATGTTGGTAAAGCAAAAGATAAAAAATACGGAACGGCATATAATAGAATTCAATTAAATGATAAGATAGCGACACCAGAAGATGTTCCTGCATTTATTTTAAGAGCTAGAGAAGATGTTTCTGATGCAGAAGTACCATTTATGACAACTTCTATCAAAGCAGATAAAGAATCTAGTGTAGGTACTATAACTGATATTAGGCTCAAGTTAAGAGATGTAAATGCTCTAAAACTAAGTTACTCAACTCAAACAGGGGCTGATAATTAATAATAAGCTTAAATCTTAGTAATTAAAAAAGAGAGTACAATTATTTGTATTCTCTTTTTTTATGTGACAATTTTAAATGTTTTTAAACCGTATCGAAAGTTGTATTTTTGATCTTAGTAGATATTAAATACCTACATTAAATATATGAAGAAGCTCATTTTTCTTTTTTTTATTGGATACTCTATTACAATTTTTGCTCAGAAGGATTCGTTAGTATTAGGCGATCGATATGCAGAAGATCAACTTTACGCTATGATTTCTTATAATCAATTATTTAACCAACCCGCTTTGGTTAAGGGAAGTGGATTTTCATATGGTTTGTCTACAGGATTCATGAAAGATTTTATCTTAAATAACCAAGGAAGTATATCAATAGCCTTGGGAATAGGATATAATTTTGATTCATTAAATCATGGACTTATTATAACAAAAGAAAATAATGAAGTTACTTTTCAGTTAGATAACACTCTTGCATCTAATAAGCTTTTAGCACATAATTTAGAATTCCCTTTTGAAATTAGATGGAGAGACTCTAATGCTAATACATATAAGTTTTGGAGGGTTTATATGGGTCTTAAAGCAAGTTATAACCTATCAAATAATTTTAAATTTACTGATGGAACTGATTCTTTTTCTTTCAGAAATGTTTCTCGATATAATTATTGGCAATATGGTATTACGTTATCTGTTGGTTATGATGTGTTCACTGCGCATGCTTACTACGGATTGAATCCAATTTTGAAAGACACCTCTTTTGGAATAGCAGATATCTCTTCAAAAATTATGAGAATTGGTTTGATTTTTTATTTATTGTAATGAAATAAATACGATAAACTGACATATAATTCCTAAAGAAAAACCAATAAGAAGCTCTATTGGAGTATGCGCCTTTAAATACATTCTTGAGCTTGCCAATATCCCTGATAATAAAATCAAGAGTATAATGATTGGCAGCATAGATAAACTATTGATATTGGTCATAATTAAAAAAAAACCAATCATATTACCCATAGAAACAAGATGTAAGCTAGACTTTAACTTTAGACTAAAAAGTACATATATACAGGTTAAACTTAGTGAGGTGCCAAAAAAAAGAATACCTAAATTTCTGATTGCTGGAATCTGTATGATTGAATTCCCCAAAAAATATAAAAGCAGCATCATGAAAATAATAGGAAACCGTCTTTCTTTTATAGTAGAAACTTGAAAGTCTTTAATAAATCTAAATTTTTTCAATAAAAGCAACATTAGTAACGGAACTAGATATGTTAGTGTAAAAACAAGCCCTAAAACAATCAATTGCAGTCTTTTTTCAAAAGATTGAGATACAAACACAAAGTAGATGAAAACACCTAAGGTTGGTAGCACAATAGGATGTAATATCGTTGATATAAATTTGTGAAATTTCACTAGATTTCCTTTCTAAGACGAGCGACAGGTAGATCTAACTGTTCTCTGTATTTTGCAACTGTTCTTCTAGCAATAGGATACCCTTTTTCTTTTAGAAGTATAGAAAGTTTATCATCTGTATAGGGTTTTCTCTTGTTTTCATTGCTAATAACAGTTTCTAGTATTTTTTTAATTTCTTTTGTAGAAACATCTTCACCCTGATCATTTTTCATCGATTCAGAAAAGAATTCTTTTATTAATTTGGTTCCGTATGGTGTAGAAATATATTTACTATTTGCAACTCTGGATACGGTAGATACATCCATAAGAATAGTGTCAGCAATATCTTTTAGAATCATAGGTTTTAGCTTTCGTTCATCGCCAGTTAAAAAATAGTCATATTGATAATGCATAATTGCATTCATGGTTACCAATAAAGTTTGTTGACGTTGCTTTATAGCATCAATAAACCATTTTGCGGCATCTAACTTTTGTTTGATAAACATCACAGCATCCTTTTGAGACTTACTTTTTTCTCTAGACTCTTGATAGCCTTTAAGCATGTTGTTATATTCTCTAGAAACGTGTAATTCTGGAGCATTTCTAGAATTTAGTGTTAAATCTAACTCCCCATCTATAATTTTCATAGAAAAATCAGGAACAATTTGCTCTGCTATTTTATTGTTTCCTGCATATGAACTACCTGGTTTAGGATTTAATTTGGATATTTCAACAATTGTCTTTTTAAGTTCGCCTTCATCTACACCAAATTTTTCTAATAATTTATTATAATGTTTTTTTACAAAGTGATCAAAAGCAGTCTCTAAAATTTTTATGGCTAAAATTCGTGTTGTGCTCTTTTCTTTTGATTTTAATTGAATAATTAAACACTCTTTTAAATCTCTTGCACCTACTCCAATTGGATCAAGCGTATGAACAATTTTCAGTAATATTTTTTCAACCTTTTCTTCTGTTGTAAATACATTTTGAGTGAAGGCTAAATCATCCACCAAATCTATGAGACTTCTTCTAATATAGCCACTATCGTCGATACTCCCTATCAAAAATTCTGCTATAGAATTCTCTTCATCATTAAGACTAAAAGTGTTTAGTTGTTCTTGTAAAGACTGATGGAAGGTTTTTCCAGCTGCATAAGGTACATGCTTGTCTTCATCATCTGAAGAATAATTATTTGCTTGAGTTTTGTAGATAGGAATTTCATCATCACTCAAATAATCATCAATATTGATGTCATCGGTTTCTATTTTTTCTGTTCCATCTTCATCGAACTCGTTCTCTAAAATATCTTCAAACTCATCGGACTCTTCTTTTCCGGAATCTAAAGCGGGGTTTTCTTCAATTTCTTGTGTCAATCGTTCTTCAAATGCCTGAGTTGGCATTTGAATCATTTTCATTAATTGAATCTGCTGAGGAGATAACTTTTGTAAAAGTTTAAAGTTTAGGCTTTGTTTTAGCATTTTCTAAAGGTAAAAAAAAGAACTCAATTAAAACTCTGCATTTTGTGGAGTTCTAGGGAAAGGAATTACATCTCTAATATTACTCATACCAGTACTAAATTGAACTAAACGCTCAAACCCTAATCCAAAACCAGAATGCACAGCTGTTCCATATTTGCGGAGGTCTAAATACCACCATAGTTCTTTTTCGTCTATCCCCATTGCTTTAATTTTCTCTTGTAAAACTTCTAACCGCTCTTCTCGTTGACTTCCACCTGCAATTTCACCAATACCAGGAAATAAAACATCCATAGCTCTTACAGTTTTTCCGTCCTCATTTAAGCGCATATAAAATGCTTTTATGGTCGCTGGGTAATCAAATAAAATAACAGGACATTTGAAGTGCTTTTCTACTAAGTAGCGTTCGTGTTCAGATTGTAAATCGGCTCCCCATTCTTGAATTAAGAATTGAAATTTTTTCTTCTTATTTGGCTTTGAATTGCGTAAAATATCAAAAGCTTCTGTATAGCTTACACGTTTAAAGTTGTTGTCAACAACAAAGTGTATTTTTTCTAGCAAACTCATTTCACTTCTTTGTGCTTGAGGCTTGCTTTTTTCTTCTTGTGTTAATCGTTGGTCTAAGAAGGTTAAATCATCTTTGCAATGTTCTAAAACATAGCTTAAAACAGATTTAATGAAATCTTCTGATAAATCCATATTACCATCTAAATCCATAAAAGCAACCTCAGGTTCTATCATCCAGAATTCTGCTAAATGACGAGTTGTATTCGAGTTTTCAGCTCTAAAAGTTGGTCCAAATGTATATACTTTACCCAAAGCCATGGCGTACGTTTCAGCTTCTAACTGACCAGAAACAGTTAAGTTTGTTTCTTTTCCAAAAAAATCTTGCTTGTAATCAATTTCAGCTTCTTCAGTAATTGGAGCCTTGTTTGGGTCAAAAGTACTTACTCGAAACATTTCACCTGCACCTTCTGCATCTGAGCCAGTAATTATGGGTGTATTTACATAATTAAATCCATTTTCTTGAAAGTATTTATGAACTGCAAAAGACAGTTTAGAACGCACTCGCATCACTGCACTAAAGGTATTCGTTCGTATCCTTAAGTGTGCATTTTCTCTTAAGAACTCTAAGCTATGTTTTTTTGGCTGTATTGGATATTCATCCGGATTGGAATCTCCTAAAATCTCTAAAGAACTAACTTGTATTTCTAAAGATTGACCTTTTCCTTCGCTTTCAATTAGTGTTCCGGTAATACTCACAGCAGCTCCAGTTGTAATTCTTTTTAAAGTATCCTCTTTTGTGTTTTCAAAATCAACAACACACTGAATATTATGAATTGTAGACCCATCATTTAAAGCAATAAAACGATTGCTTCTAAATGTTCTTACCCATCCTTTTAAGGAAACTTCTTGAAGAAATAAATCTGATTGTAATAATTCGGCTACACTGCTTGTTTTCATCATTCAAAATTAATTTTGATTTTTTTCTAATAAACCAAGAAGCAAAGATACTTTTTTGAAGTAAACCGACCAATGAATATATAGTTGGATTCCTTATAGATTCATCAGAAAGGCTTTTTCTCTTCTTTCTTATTATTCCTGGGGGATGATTTTTATTGCGGGTTCCTTTAATACTTTTTTATTGGCAATTTTATCTTCAAAAGTTAGTAACAGAGATGGTAATAACAATAGGTTGGAGACCATTGCAAATAATAAAGTTATAGAAACTAAACCACCCAAGGCGATGGTGCCCCCAAAACTTGAAACAGTAAATACTAAAAACCCAAAGAAAAGTACAATAGAGGTATAAAACATACTCACACCTGTTTCTCTTAAAGCTGCATAAACAGACTTTCTAATTTTCCATTTATTGGCAATTAACTCTTGTCTATATTTTGCCAAGAAATGAATGGTATCATCTACAGAAATTCCAAAAGCGATACTAAAAACTAAGATGGTAGATGGTTTGATTGGAATTCCAAAGAAACCCATTAAACCTGCTGTAATAAGCAACGGTAGCATATTTGGAATGATAGAAATTAAAATCATTTTAAACGAACGAAACATCCAAGCCATAAATAATGAAATTAAAAAAATTGCTAATGACAAAGAAAATACAAGATTCCCAATTAAATAATTTGTTCCTTTTAAAAACACCAAAGCCTTTCCTGTAAAAGAAACATTGAAACGTTCTTTTGGAAATTCCTTTTTCACTACCTGTTCAAGACGCTCTTGAATATCATTCATTTTATCTGTCCCAACATCTTTCATGAAGGTAGTAATACGAGCATATTGTCCTGTAGAATCTACAAAATTATTTAGCATATTTGAATTTCCATCAGAGTTTTTGGTATACTCAAAAATATAGCTTTGTTCTTGAGCGGTAGGTAGTTGATAATATTTGGGATTGCCTTTGTAATAGGCTTGTTTAGAGTACTTAACTAAATTAACAACTGACACTGGTCTAGATAATTCTGGAAAAGATTCAATCACTTCATTAATTTTATTCATCCTCTTTAAGGTAGAAAGTTTCATAACACCTTTTTCCTTTTTAGTGTCGATTAGTATTTCTAAGGGCATAATACCTCCAAACTCGTTTTCAAAAAACTTAATATCTTTATAAAACGCTTTTGTTTTTGGCATGTCTTCAATTAAACTTCCAGAAACACGTATCTGATACAATCCAATAATTCCTAAAATAATAACAATAACCGTGGTGATATAAATAGTAATTCTTTGCTCACGGACCATTTTTTCCATCCAATTCACCACATTCTCCATCCATTTTCTTTCTAGATGGTTCAGGTGTTTCTTTTTTGGAGGCTCCATAAAACTATAAAGAATAGGAATAATTAAAAGTGCTAAAACAAAAATACTTAATATATTAATGGACGCGAGAATACCAAATTCTCTAAGTAATTGACTCTTTACAAAAACAAAAGTTGCAAAACCTGATGCAGTTGTTATATTGGTCATTAAGGTAGCATTTCCAATTTTTGAAATTACGCGCTGCAATGCTTTTGCTTGCTGACCGTGTAACTTTATTTCTTGTTGATATTTATTGATGAGAAATACAGCATTAGGAACTCCAATAACTATAATTAAAGGAGGGATTAACGCAGTTAAAACAGTAATCTCATATCCAAAAAGTCCAATGAAACCAAAAGCCCAAGTAACTCCAATAGTCACCACTAGTAGTGTTATAAATGTAGCTCTGTAGGATCGGAAAAAGAAAAAGAAAATAATTCCAGTAATAAGAAGTGCACCTAAAACAAATAATTGAATTTCATCAATAATATTTTGAGCGTTTATGGTTCTTATGTAGGGCATTCCAGATACGCGAACATCTAGGTTTGTTTCTTTTTCAAACGCATCAATGATAGGAATTAGTTTTTTAAATACAAATGCTTTCCTAACAGGTGTATTTACTATTTCTTTATCAATGTAGATAGCGGTTTGTATTGTTCCTGTTTTTTTATTGTAGAGTAGATTATCATAAAAGGGAAGTTTTTCAAACAGTTCTTTTTTAACAGCATCAATTGTTTTTTGTGATGTAAGCTCTTCAGTATAGATAGATTCTAAAACAAATTTCCTGTTTTTTGTATCTTTTTTTAATTTTTTAACATCAGCAATAGACAATGTAAATTCAACTTCACTCAAAGAATCAAACGATTTTGCAAGTGAATTCCATGCATTAAATTTAGCAGGAGTAAAGACAGTAGAATCTTTAATTGCCAGTAAGATTAAATTCCCTTCTTCTCCAAAAATATCAAGAAATTGATTGTATTGTATGTTTACCTCATGGTCTTCTGGTAAAAGGTTTGCTTCTGTATAAGAAAACCTCATATGTTTCATTTGAGAAACTAAAAAAGCGGTAGCTATAGCTATAAGAATAAGGATCAAGTATCTGTTCTTTAAGATAATTCTTGATACTCTAGTCCAGAAATTCATTCCTATTTTTATTAAGTTGTGTGTTTGATTACTATAAAATAACTTTTAGAATTTACAGACATTTTTTAAACAGTCATAATTTCTTTTTCTTTCAAGTCATAAAGCTCTTCAATTTTTTTAACAAAAGTATCTGTAAGTTCCTGAACGTCTGCTTCCACATTCTTCTTCATATCATCAGAAACATCAAATTTTTTTATCTCGTTATTAGCCTCCTTACGTGCATTTCTTACTCCAACCTTTGCGTGTTCTGCTTCTGCTTTTGCTTGTTTTGCAAGTCCACGTCTTCTCTCTTCTGTTAAGGGCGGTACATTAATAATGATATTTTCGCCATTATTCATAGGATTAAAGCCAATATTAGCTTTCATAATAGCTTTTTCAATTTCTGTCAACATTTGTTTTTCCCAAGGCTGAACACTAATTGTCCTTGCGTCTGGAGTATTTACATTTGCAACTTGCCCTAAAGGAGTTTGTGAACCGTAGTAGTCAACCATAATATTTGCCAGCATGGAAGGTGATGCTTTACCAGCTCTAATACTTCTTAATTCTTTGGCTAAAAAATCAATAGCCCCTTGCATTTGTTCTTTTGCAGAATCTACGATGAATTCTATTTCTTCATTCATAAGTAATGTATTTTGTTAGTTATTAACAATGGTTCCAATTTGTTCTCCAGAAACTAATTTTAAGAGATTTCCATTTGTATTCATGTCAAAAACAATAATAGGGAGTTTATTTTCTTCACTCAAAGTAAAAGCTGTCATATCCATTACTTTTAAACCTTTGCTAATTACATCTTTAAATGTTATTGTTTCAAATTTAATTGCATTTTTATCTTTTTCTGGATCTACATTGTAGACACCATCTACACGAGTTCCTTTTAAAATTGCATCAGCGTTAATTTCTATTGCTCTTAAAACTGCAGCTGTATCTGTCGTAAAATATGGATTTCCTGTTCCAGCTCCAAAAATAACAACTCTTCCTTTCTCTAGATGGCGAATGGCTTTTCTTTTGATATAAGGTTCTGCAATTTCTTTAATTTGAATAGCTGTTTGAAGTCTAGTATAAATCCCTTCATCTTCTAGAGCACTCTGAAGAGCCAATCCATTAATGCAAGTTGCCAACATTCCCATGTGGTCTCCTTGTACACGATCCATTCCATTACTAGCACCCGAAACACCTCTAAAGATATTTCCCCCACCAATAACAATGGCAAGTTCAATTCCCTTTTCTGTTACTTCTTTAATTTCTTTGGCATATTCTTTTAGACGTTTTGGGTCAATTCCATATTGTCTATCACCCATAAGTGCCTCACCACTTAATTTTAAAAGTACTCGTTTGTATTGCATAGTTCTGAAAGTTACACAAAACTAAGCATTTTTTTCTTTTCTTAAATACTTGTTCTCATGAAAAAACCTCACTAGTCCTCTGAATTTATTTCAGTGACTAGCGAGGTCTGATATAAGATTCTTAAAATACACTAAAGCTAGTTTAGTGTAGATATTAAGAATGAATTATCCAAGAGCAACACGTTTAAAACCCGTTACACTAACGTCTCCAATAGTTTTTACATACTCGGCTACACTTTGCTTATTATCTTTAATGAAAGCTTGGTTTACCAGCGTATTGTCTTTGAAGAAACGTTTTATCTTTCCTTTAGCGATATTGTCTAACATTGCTTCTGGTTTTCCTTCAGCTCTTAATTGATCTTTAGCAATCTCAATTTCTTTCTCAATGATAGAAGCATCAACTTCATTCTCATTTAAAGCAATTGGATTCATTGCCGCAGCCTGCATAGCAACATCTTTTGCAACAACATCAGCACCTTCTGAAGTAGAAGATAATCCTACAATTGTAGCAATTTTATTACCAGCATGAATATAAGAACCAACAAACGGAGCTTCTACTTTTTCAAAAGCATTGATTTGAAGTTTTTCTCCAATAACACCGGTTTGTTCAATTAATTTATCAGCAACAGTCATTCCGTTGAAATCAGCAGCTAATAATTCTTCTTTAGATGAACAATTTAATGCTATGGCTGCAAATTCATTTGCAAGGCTCACAAAGCTATCATTTTTACCAACAAAATCAGTTTCACATCCTAAAACGATAGAAACACCAACTGTTTTGTTGTCGTTAACTTTAGCTATAGCTGCACCTTCAGTAGACTCTCTGTCTGCTCTTTTAGCGGCTACTTTTTGACCTTTCTTACGTAAGATGTCAATTGATTTTTCAAAATCTCCTTCTGCTTCAACTAATGCTTTTTTGCAGTCCATCATGCCTGCGCCAGTTGTTTTTCTTAGTGTATTTACTTCTGCAGCGGTTACTTTAACCATTCTTTTAGTCTTTAAAAAATTTACAATTTATTTCTTTTCAACAGTTGTATCGGTTGGAGTTTCGGCTACAGGTGTGGCTTCTTTTACTACCTTTTTAACAACTTTTTTCTTAGCTGGTTTAGCAGCTTCTTTAGCAACTGGTTCTTCAGCTTTTTCTTCAGCTTTTTCTTCAACTGTTTTGGTAACTGGTTTAGCTTTTTCTTTCTCTGATTTTCTATCAGATAATCCTTCTGCTATACCTTCTGTGATAAATGACAACACTTTTTCTATAGATTTTGAAGCATCATCGTTAGATGGAATTACAAAATCTACAGGTCTTGGATCTGAGTTGGTATCTACCATCGCAAAAATTGGGATGTTTAATTTTTGAGCTTCTGCAATAGCAATATGCTCTTTTTTAACATCAACAACAAAAATTGCTCCTGGTAAACGAGTCATGTCAACAATAGAACCTAAATTCTTGTCTAATTTTTCTCTCTGACGGTTAATTTGTAATTTCTCTCTTTTAGACAAAGCATCAAAAGATCCATCTTGCTTCATTCTATCAATAGAGGTCATTTTTTTAACCGCTTTTCTAATCGTTATAAAGTTTGTTAACATCCCTCCAGGCCATCTTTCTGTAATGAAAGGCATGTTTACAGCTGCAGCTTTCTCTGAAACAATATCTTTTGCTTGTTTCTTGGTAGCTACAAATAAAATTTTTCTTCCTGAGTTTGCAATTTTTTGCAATGCTAACGAGGCTTCTTCTATTTTAGCGGCTGTTTTGTATAAATCAATAATATGAACTCCATTGCGTTCTGTGTAAATGTAAGGAGCCATGTTTGGATTCCATTTTCTAGTCAAGTGACCAAAATGTACTCCATTGTCTAATAATTCTTGAATGTTTGCTTTTGCCATTTTTTAAATGTGTTTACTTTCTGTTTTGAAATCAATATATAAGTAGTCTTGTATGAGTCTTATATATTTAGATGCTAAACTGTTATTAATAATTGATAACAGTGCTCTTGTACTAATATTAACGTTTAGAGAACTGGAATTTTTTACGTGCTTTCTTCTGACCAAATTTCTTACGTTCAACCATTCTAGGATCCCGTGTTAATAATCCTTCTGGTTTTAAGATAAGTCTGTGTTCTTCATTTATAGATACTAATGCTCTAGTAATTGCCAAACGAATTGCTTCAGCCTGACCAGTTACTCCACCTCCGTAAACATTTACTTTAATGTCATAAGAAGTTAAGTTATCTGTTAACATTAGGGCTTGTTCTACTTTATATTGTAAAGTAGAAGTAGTAAAATAGTCTTTAAAATCTTTTTTATTTACTGTAATATTTCCTTTTCCTTCAGAAAGGTAAATACGAGCTACGGCAGTTTTTCTTCTACCTATTTTGTGAACTATATCCATTATTTAAGATCGTTTAAGTTAATAGCTTTAGGGCTTTGAGCATCATGATTGTGCTCTGAGCCAGCGTATACATACAAGTTTCTGAAAAGAGCGCTACCTAAGATGTTCTTTGGTAACATTCCTTTTACTGCTTTCTCTACCAATCTAGTAGGATCTTTTTCAAACATTTCTGTTGCAGTTAACGATCTTTGTCCTCCTGGATATCCTGTGTGACGGATGTAACTCTTGTCAGTCCATTTTTTTCCAGTAAGATTAATTTTTTCTGCGTTGATAACAACCACGTTGTCTCCACAATCTACGTGAGGAGTAAAGTTTGGTTTGTGTTTACCTCTAATTAGCTTTGCTATTTTAGAAGCTAGACGACCCAACGTTTGCCCGTCCGCATCAAC
>CAZAIL010000056.1:0-12815 GCA_964485155.1 uncultured Flavobacterium sp. | reverse complement strand
CTGGAGGTGTTGCTGTTTTATATATTGGAGCTGCCTCTGAGGTAGAAATGAAAGAAAAAAAGGACAGAGTAGATGATGCTTTACATGCAACAAGAGCTGCAGTTGAAGAAGGAATTGTTGCTGGTGGTGGTGTTGCTTTAGTAAGAGCTAAGAAAGCTTTAGAGAAAATTGCAACAGATAATTTAGACGAGACAACAGGTGTACAAATTGTTAACAAAGCTATTGAATCTCCTATAAGAACTATTGTAGAAAATGCTGGAGGGGAAGGATCCGTCGTTATTAATAAAGTACTTGAGGGAACTAAAAATTTCGGTTATGATGCTAAATCAGAAACCTATGTAGATATGTTAGAGGCTGGTATTATAGATCCAAAGAAAGTAACACGTGTGGCTCTAGAAAATGCGGCATCTGTTGCGGGTATGATTTTAACCACTGAATGTGCATTAATTGATATTAAAGAAGAAAATACTGGTGGTGGCGGAATGCCTCCTATGGGTGGTGGAATGCCAGGAATGATGTAAGAAATCTTTTATATAAATTAGAACCCCAAGAAATCTTGGGGTTTTTTATTGAACTATTTCTAATGTTCTTAGTACTAATCATCATGGAAACGAATGCTAAAATCTGAATAAAAATAAGCAGCTCTTAAATAATCTTTAGTTCCATCTTTTTTAAGAAAAAAACTCTCTCTTTCAGCATTAAAAACGAAGTCTGTTTTAAAATCATATTTAGTGTTTTTAATATAACTTGTGGTTGGGTAATGATAGACCTTACAGGAAACTATTCGAAATGTTATGGCATCAAAAAAATAGGTCCAATTATCAGAATCTTTGGTGTCATTTTTGTAAGAAACATTTACAATATGTGTTTTATTCCCTTCTATAATAGTGTCTTTTTCATAGCTTAATAATGCTCTGCTCTCTATTAGATTAAAAGGCTGACTGACAACATAAAATGCAGATTTGAAGCTGTTTTTAATCGATTGTTTTTCAATATCACTCATAGACACTAAAGAGCCTCCTATTAATTTATGATACTTCCCATTTTGTTGTTGATAAACGGTTGTATCAATACCTACTATAGATATTTGCCCATTGATTGAATTTCCAAAATAAAATGACTGGTATTGATTGGTCTCTTTCTGTTTAAAACCATCTTTCGTATATAGAGTAGTTTTTTTATGGTAAGAAATTGTGTCAATTCTTTTCCAAGTATTAAAACCTCCATGAGCTTCTAATGACCTTAAAAGAATCGCATTAGCCGTTAATTCTTTTTTTTGACAAGAATAAAAAAGATTAAAGACAAAAAGTAAACAAATAATTTGCAAATAAGAATTTGTCAATTTTCATCATTTGTTATGAGCATCTACAATTTCTTTATTTCGGTACTTACAACAAGGGTTTATATTATTATAAACATGATCTTTTGCTTTAATCCCTTTTGTATCGTGACCAACAGCGGCGATATTATTTTGAATAGTTTTCGTGTCTGTTTTGTTTTCGTCTATAATTAAAGAAAGTTTATGAGTCTTAATATCCCAGGTTGCAAACTTTACTCCTTTTGAGTTTAAGGCAGCTTTTTCAATGCGTTTTTTACACATCATACAGACACCGTCAACTTCAATAGCTACTTTTAAATTCTTTTTTTTCTTCTGAGCTTCAGCAGATAAACCTACCAACATTAAGCAAAAAATTAGGATAATTTTTTTCATATTTAATCAATTTTAAATCTTAGTCCACTATAAAACATTCGTCCAAAAATTGAGCCATAAATAATGGTTGAATCAAAATTAGCACTGAACGGATTATCACTTGCTAAAATAGGATTTTTCTGTTTAAAATTTGTTAAATTTTCTACTCCAACATACATCTCAAATTTTCTAGAAAAAACTTTGGTGACTTGTGCATTTAATAAGCTGTAAGAATTTGAATACTCTTCTAATTGATATTGAATAGGGTTACTTGATGTATCTGGTAGACGTTGGTCTCCAATAAAATTATAAGTTAAATCAAACTTCCATTGCTTAATCACTTCTACTGGCATTGTTTCATATGAAATATTTGCAAAGAAGCGATGATTTGGAGTCAATGGTTTCGATAATTTCCCTGATGCATAGTCAGTTTCTATATCATAATATTTATATGCCATACGAACATTAAGATACTCATTAATAAAATAATTTACTTCTGTCTGAAAACTATTTGCATAACTTTCACCCTTTAAATTATAAAAAGAAATTCTCTCTGGATTTTCCCAATCTACTACCACTTGATTTTGAAAATGAGTTCTATAAAAATCGAATGTAACATCTCCTTTTTTATCAAATAAATTAAATCCTTGTAAATATGAAAACCCATAGTTCCATGCAACTTCTGGATCTAAACCGTAAATTTTTCCTCCAGAAGATTGTATGTCTATTTGTCTAGCACTTGCAAATAATTGTTGATTTTCTGCAAATACATTGGCGCTTTTTCTCCCCTGACCAACAGAAGCCCTAAATACTGCTTTTTCCCAAGGAGCATATCTTATATGTACCCTAGGTGTAACAAAAGTTCCTAATAAATTATGAGTATCAACTCTTAGCCCTGTGGTAAAACTAAAATTATCTAGATTATCGAACGCATATTCAAAAAAACCTCCAAAAGAATTTTCATTTCTAGAAAAATTATTTGAATTTACAAATTCGTTATAGGTATCATAGGTGAAGTTTACCCCTGTTGTAAACTTGCTTCGAGTATCTCCTATGATTGAATTAAATAACAAATTAGAATAGATACTTTCATGCAATATATCATAGGTTTTTAGTCCAAAATAAGAATCTTGTTCGTGATTGCTGTAAGCAAACTGAAACCCGAAACTTTGAAAAGGAAGCTCTGGAAAAACATAGCCTAACTTTACAGAAGAATCAAAACGTTTGGTATCAATTTCACCTCCCCAGATATCAGAACCTCCTCTATTAAGACTGGGATTAAAATTGATTTCTCCTGTTTGTTTAGAATCATCCATAAAACGGACATTGATAAAGCTTACCCAGCCTTTTTCTGCGTCTAAGTATTGCCAACGACTCATCACATTCACTTGGTTTGTTAACGGATTATCTAGAAAATTATCTTTATTTCTGTCAAATTTCTCACCACGGTAGTTTCCATGAATGTACAAGCCTGTTTGCCATTTTTTAGAAATTTGATGATTAAAATGCGTGTTTAACTCCAATCTACCACCTAGAGATCCATAAGCATTTAAAAAGAGTCTTTTGTCTGTTAATGGTTTTACCAATTCAGCATTAATTTGGCCTGAAATGCTCTCATAACCATTAATGACACTTCCTGCTCCTTTGGTTATTTGAATACTTTCTACCCAAGTACCTGGTGTAAATGTGAGACCAAAAACCTGAGCTGCTCCACGAATTGAAGGAATATTTTCTTGGGTAATGAGTAAATAAGGGCTTTTTAAACCTAACATTTGAATTTGACGGGTTCCTGTTAAGGCATCTGAAAAATTTACATCAATAGACGGGTTTGTTTCAAAACTTTCAGCCAAATTACAACAGGCAGCCTTCAATAATTCTGCACTGTTTACTGTAAAAACATTTTGTGTTTGAACAAAAGATCTTTGTGTGGCCTTCTTTTTACTTTTTATCCTAACTTCTGCTAACTCATTTTCTGGTGTTATAAAATGGTGTATCGGTTCTAAATTAGTTATGATAAGAGTATCTGACTTATAACCAACATAACTAACTACGAGCTTCTTATAACTTTTTTTATATGGAATCGTAAACCATCCTTTTTCATTAGTTGTAGCGCCTGTAGACGTATTTAACCAATATACATTTGCTCCAAAAACCCCCAAATTATCTTTGGAATTGTTTTTATCCATAATCATACCTGTTAATGTTTCTTGAGAGAATAAAAACAACGGTAATAATAAAAATATGGTAACGATACTATTTTTCTTCATTGGATTGTATTTAACTTTTTATAATAATTAGACGATCAATCACCTAAAAAGATGATAATTCTGAACTACTATTTAAAGTTAAATCAAGAAAGCCTGATGTAAAACCTGGATATCTTTCTCTAGATCAGGTGGAAAGAAGTTTGTATAATATTTTAATTCTAGACTAAAGTTTTTATGAATAGCCAAATTTAAGTATTCCTTAAAAAAAAGAACCTCTGCATCTACGTTTTGAAGATTGATGATTTTTTCTTTATTAAAGATTGATGATTCAAGGAGTGTTGTTTGATCTTTACAACAGTTATTTTTCTTTAGTACGGAAATACTGGAGTTTACAATTACTTCCTCCACACCACAATTATCAGCATTCCCAAAATAAGAAACGTCCATTAACATATCACCACAATAATGCTCTTCTATGGCAAAAGACATAGATGAGAACAGTACCATAAATGACAGTAACGTTATACTTATTTTTTTTACAATTGCATTCATTATTTAACAAAGTTACAACAGAAATATTTAAAATTATGTTAAACTATTTTCTGAACTAAAACATAAACAAAGCAATACATTATATAATTGAGGAAAAATTTGACTAAAAAACTTTGTTTCTTTAGTATCTAAAGAAGAATATGGCTTAAATTTGAATTTTATTATCAACATTACAAAGAAAAAAAGTGACTATTAATAGAATTAAGAATATTATTGAAGATATTATTTCTTCAAAAAAAACAATCACAAAAAAACAACAAGATATTTGTGATTTTTTAGAAAATGAAATTCCCTATTATGATTGGGTTGGATTTTATTTTAAAAATGGAACTAAAGAAGAATTAAAATTAGCAACTTTTACTGGAGAGCCAACAGAACATATTATCATACCTTTCGGAAAAGGAATTTGTGGTCAGGTGGCTATAACCAATGAGAATTTTATAGTTCAAGATGTTACTGAGCAAAACAATTACATATCCTGTGGATGGAAAGTAAAATCAGAAATTGTAATACCTATTTTAGTGCAAGGTGAAAACATTGGACAAATAGATGTTGATTCTCACTCAGTAAACCCATTTTCAGATAATGATACTGAACTACTAGAGTTTGTTTGCTCTGGAGTTGCTTCATTGTATCAGAATTCCATCACGGACTAAAATAAAAATTTCCAAAAACACATTTTTGCTTTTTAAAAACACCTCGGAAAAATACTACTGAAAGATTCTGCTAATTTAGTGGTTATACTTTATAAAAAATGTTCATAATAGTGTTATAAGTTTCTTTATTTCAAATTTATTCCTATTGTTTTAACTATGCACATTTAGTAAATTTGGATGCTTAACATACCAAGTAAAATGAGTAATAAAAAAATTAAATCTGCATTAATTTCTGTATTTCATAAAGATGGCTTAAAGTCAGTTTTAAAAGCTTTGCATGAAAATAAAGTGATGATTTACTCCACAGGAGGTACTGAGAAATTTATCAAAGATCTAAATATACCTGTAACTGCTGTTGAAGATATTACTTCCTACCCTTCTATTCTGGGAGGAAGAGTAAAAACATTGCATCCTAAAATATTTGGAGGTATTTTAAACAGGCAAGATCATGAAGGAGATATTTCTGAAATGAAAGAATTTGATATTCCTCAAATAGATTTGGTAATTGTAGATTTATATCCTTTTGAAAAAACAGTTGCTTCTGAAGCATCAGAACAAGATATTATAGAAAAAGTTGATATTGGTGGAATTTCGTTGATTAGAGCTTCTGCAAAAAACTTTAAAGATACTTTCACTATCTCTTCAATGAATCAATACGAAGAATTTTTAGAACTATATATAAAAAATAATGGTTCCAGTAGCCTTTCTGAAAGAAAAAAGTTTGCAGCAAAATCTTTTAATATTTCATCCCATTATGACACTGCAATATTCAATTATTTTAATGAAGATGAGATCGTATATAAAGCTAGTGAAACGATCTCTAAAACTTTACGTTATGGAGAAAACCCTCATCAAAAAGGGTACTTTTTCGGTGATTTGGATGCTATGTTTAATAAATTACATGGTAAAGAATTAAGCTACAACAATCTACTAGATATAGACGCTGCTGTAAATTTAATGAGTGAATTCATAGATGAAAAACCAACTTTTGCTATTTTAAAACACAATAATGCTTGTGGTTTTGCTCAAAGAAACACTATTTCCAAAGCTTATGTTGATGCACTTGCTGGAGACCCTGTTTCTGCTTTTGGTGGGATACTTATTTCTAATACAAAAATTGACAAAGCAACTGCAGAAGAAATTCATAAGTTATTTTGCGAAGTAGTTATCGCTCCCTCCTACGACGAAGATGCTTTAGCTACTCTTAAAGGTAAAAAAAATAGAGTTATTTTAATTCAAAAACAAGTTAAGTTGCCAAATCAGATTGTAAGAACGTCACTAAATGGATTATTAGTTCAAGATAAAGACGATAAAACTGATGCTTTAGAAAATTTAGAATATGCAACTAACAATAAACCCTCTCAGAAAGAATTAGAAGACTTGTTATTCGCTTCAAAAATCTGTAAACACACAAAATCTAACACCATTGTTTTAGTAAAAGACAAACAGTTATTTGCGAGTGGAACAGGACAAACAAGTAGAGTTGATGCATTAAGACAAGCAATAGAAAAAGCAACAAATTTTGGTTTTAATTTAAAAGGATCTGTAATGGCAAGTGATGCTTTCTTCCCTTTTCCAGATTGTGTAGAAATTGCACATAAGAGCGGAATTAACAGTGTAATCCAGCCTGGAGGCTCTATTAAAGATCAATTAAGCATTGATTATTGTAATGATAATAATGTTTCAATGATCATGACTGGGACTAGGCATTTTAAACATTAAAATTCAACTTGATTACTAGCTTATTTTTACTAAATTTGTAAGAACACATTCATTTAGAAAACAATTCATATTTATGGGCTTTTTTGATTTCATGACGGAAGACATTGCTATCGACCTCGGAACTGCAAATACACTTATCATTCACAACGGAAAAGTTGTAATTGATAGTCCATCTATTGTTGCTAGAGATCGTACTACTGGAAAAATTATTGCTACCGGAAAAGAAGCCAGTTTAATGCAAGGAAAAACGCATGAAAACATCAAGACTATCCGTCCTCTAAAAGATGGAGTAATTGCAGATTTTCAAGCCTCTGAAGAAATGATTAAAGAGTTTGTTAAGAAAATTCCTGCAATTAAAAAGAAATTCTTTCCCCCTGCTTTAAGAATGGTAATTTGTATTCCTTCTGGAATCACAGAAGTAGAAAAAAGAGCCGTGCAAGATTCCGCAAGACATATGAATGCCAAGGAAATTTATTTAATTTACGAACCTATGGCTGCTGCAATTGGTGTTGGAATTGATATTATGGAGCCGAAAGGAAATATGGTTATTGACATTGGTGGTGGGACTACAGAAATTGCTGTTATTGCTTTGGCCGGTATTGTCTGTGATCAATCCGTAAAAGTCGCTGGTGATTTGTTTACCAATGATATCATGTATTACATGAGAACCCAACACAACTTATATGTTGGTGAAACAACTGCAGAAAAAGTAAAAATTACAATTGGAGCAGCTACAGAAGACCTAGACAATCCACCGGAAGATATGTTGGTTCAAGGAAGGGATTTATTAAGTGGCAAACCAAAACAAGTGCAAGTTTCTTATAGAGAAATAGCTAAGGCATTAGACAAATCAATCTTAAGAATTGAGGATGCTGTAATGGATACATTATCTAAAACTCCTCCAGAACTAGCTGCAGACATTTACAATACAGGAATTTATCTTGCCGGAGGAGGCTCCATGTTAAGAGGGCTAGATAAGCGTCTTTCTAGAAAAACAGACTTACCTGTATACATATCAGAAGATCCTTTAAAAGCAGTTGTAAGGGGTACTGGAATTGCTTTAAAAGAACTAGAAAAATACAAAAGTGTGTTAATGAAATAAAATACACCTTTACTTCTTATGCAACAACTAATCTATTTTATTCGGAAGTATCGATATTTTTTGTTTTTCTTACTCCTAGAATTTATTGCAATTAACCTTATTATTAATAATCACAGTTTTCATAAAAGTAAATTTGTAAATTCTGCAAACTATATAACTGGTAATTTTTACAACAAAACAAATTCTATCAAAAACTATTTAAACCTGAATAAGGAAAATGTTGAGCTTTTAAATGAAAACATTATCATAAAAAATGAAAATGAGAAGCTCATAGAAATTCTTAATACAGTTAATAAAGTAAAATTTATTGATGTTTCTAATCAAAGGCGATCTTACATCAATGGCAAAATAGAAAAAAACCAGTATTCTAGTAACTTTAATTTTTTAACAATTAATTTAGGACTAAATGATAGTGTTTTTAGTGAAATGGCTGTTATAAATAGCAAAGGCATTATTGGTATTACAGAATTTGTTTCAATAAAATATTCAAGAGTTCAATCTATTTTAAATAAAAACAGTAAAATCAATGCCAAACTAAAAAATAGCAATCATTTTGGGAGTTTAACATGGAATGGTTTTAGCTATAATACTGTTCAATTATTAGATATTCCAAGACAAGCTATTATAAAAACTGGAGATACCGTAATAACAGGAGGAATGTCTTCAATATTTCCAGAAGGAGTACCTATAGGAACAGTAATTAACATAGAGAAAGGTTCTAGCATTAAAAGGATTATAAATATTAAACTTTTTAATGACATGAGTAACTTAAGAAACGTTTATGTTATTAAAGATTTTGATAAAAAAGAAATTAGAGATTTAGAAAAATTTAACAATGAATAAATTACGAATCTTTTTTTGGTCGATATTACTTCTTTTATTACAGATTTTAGTTCTTAATAATATTAATTTTTCTCACACTATTAACCCATATTTATATATCACGTTTATTTTTATATTTCCTTTAAAAAAAAATAGGTTTATATTCTTATTTTTCACTTTTGTGTACGGTCTCATATTAGATTTCTTTTCTGATACTGGCGGAATTCATGCCTTTTCGCTTTTATTTGTTGCTTATATCCGTTTATTTTTTATAAAACTTTTTTTCAAAAAAGGGAATATAGATTATCTTCTATTTAATCTTAACTCTGAGGCATTTGGACAAGTATTTAATTACATACTTACTTTAACGTTAATTCATCATTTTATTTTAATTTCTTTAGATAACTTTAGCTTTCATAATATGGAAATTGTATTGTTAAACACCCTCTATTCAAGTACTTTTACTTTGGTCCTCTATTTTTTAGGGTCATACATACTGAGAAAAAAAATAACTTAATTACTATGAAAAGAAGTTTTTTACTATATTTTTTAGTTACAATAATCGGACTTGTATTCATTGGAAGATTATTTCAATTACAAGTAGTAAGAGGACGTAGTTATAATCCGGTGAAAACATCTGCTGTAAAAATAAAATTTGATTTTCCTGAAAGAGGTTATATTTATGACAGAAATGGAGTGTTATTGGTTGCCAATCAACTCTCATATGATGTAATGATTGTTCCAAATGAGGTAACTCCCCTAGATACATTAGAATTTTGCTCGCTTTTAAAAATAAGCAAAGAAAACTTTCTAAAACGCTATAAGAAAGCAGTAAATTATGCGCCTTGGCTAGAATCTGTTTTCTTAAAACAACTAGCAAAAGAAGACTTTGCTTTTCTGCAAGAGAAACTACATAAATTTCAAGGGTTTTACATACAAAAAAGAATTATACGGAACTATCCAATAAAATCTGCAGCAAATATTTTGGGGTATATTAATGAGGTAAATGAACTAGTTGCAAAAAAAGACAACTACTATCAACAAGGTGAATTAATTGGTAAAGCTGGTGTTGAAGCTCAATATGAAAAAGTATTAAGAGGAAAGAAAGGAAAAAAATATTTCCGAAGAGACAGACTTAATAAAATAATGGGACCTTTTAAAGATGGGATATATGATTCTATTGCTATTAATGGAAAAGATATCACATTAACCATAGATAGTAAACTTCAACAATATGGAGAATATTTAATGAAAGGAAAAAGAGGCGGTATTATAGCACTAGAACCCTCAACAGGTGAAATTCTTGCGTTAGTTACTTCACCAAACTATGATCCAAACATGATGGTAGGTCGTGCACGATCTCCTAATTCTGTGAAACTTATTGGAGATACCATTAACAGACCAATGTACGATAGAGGTCTAAAAGGAACCTATGCTCCTGGATCTCCTTTTAAGTTAGTTAATGCTCTTATTGGACTTCAGGAAAAGGTAATTAATGAAGAAACACATTTCTATTGCAATGGTGGTTATCGTTATGGAAATCGTAAAAAAGAGTTTATGAAATGTCATTGTGATATTTATGGAAAACCTATTCAACTAAATACAGCAATTTCAAAATCTTGTAATAGTTATTTCGCAAATACGTATAAGAGAATTATTGAAAAGGACAAGAATTCTACAAAGGGGATGAACAACTGGAGTACTCATGTTAAAAGCTTTGGTTTAGGAAACTATTTGGGGTATGACTTACCTGAAGGTGATAAAGGATTAATCCCCAATGGAGATTACTACAGCAAAATGTATAAATATAGGTGGAATGCATCTACTAATATCTCTAACGCCATTGGGCAGGGTGAAGTGCTTACAACCCCTATACAACTAGCTAATGTAACCGCAGCTATTGCAAATAGAGGTTATTACTATACACCTCATGTGGTAAAAAGAATAAAAAATAAAGCTATTACAGATTCAGCATATACGATTCGTAAGCAAACCACTATTGATATAAAGCACTTCGACCCAATTATTGAAGGAATGCATGAAGTCTTTAAAACCGGAACAGCTAGTTGGGTTAATATTAAAGGAATAGATATTGTTGGTAAAACAGGTACATCAGAAAACTTTATGAGAATTGATGGAAAAAAGGTTAAGTTACCAGATCATTCTATTCTAGTTGCTTTTGCACCAAAAGAGAATCCCAGAATTGCGGTAGCAGTATTTATTGAAAATGGTGGTTATGGATCTACAGTAGCCGCACCAATAACAAGTCTTTTAATTGAAAAATATTTAACTGGAATTGTGAAAAGAAAATGGATTGAAGATCGAATGTTAAAAACCGATTTAAGTTCAATATATCAAAGTCAAATCTTAGCACCTAAAAAATTTGAGACAGGAACGAAATAATATTTTTTTTGGTATAGATTGGCTACTCGTACTTCTCTTTGTCTTATTAGTTGGATTTGGATGGGTAAATATTTATGCAGCTTCTCATTCAGATGAAAGTATCCAAATATTTGATTTTTCCTCAAGGTATGGCAAACAGCTTATTTGGATTTTATCAAGCATTCCACTTATTATTTTGATTTTATTTATCAACACGAAGTTTTTTCAACAATTTTCAAGTATTTTTTACATCATTTCTTTATTATCACTACTTGGTCTTTTTGTTTTTGGCACAGAAATTAACGGAGCAAAATCTTGGTATCGATTTGGAGGTGTTAGTCTACAGCCGTCAGAGTTCGCAAAGACCTTTACAGCACTAGCCCTTGCAAAGTTAATGAGTAATAGAAAATATAACTTAGATGTTAAAAAAAATCAACTAAAGGCTTTTATTATAATTTTCTTACCCGCTTTTTTAATTGCAGTTCATGACCCAGGTTCTGCAATTATTTATTTAGCGTTCTTTTTTGTTTTAAATAGAGAAGGATTAACATTAGCATATATAATTTTTGGCTGTACAGCTATCATATTATTTATAGCCACTATTTTGGTAGGTGTAAAAATCATTATTGGCTCCTTATTTATTATTATAACCACATATCTCATTTATAATATCTACAGGAATAATCGTTTTTTGAAATTTAATTGGATCAGGATTTTGGCAACTTATGTCCTTTCTATGTTCTTTATCCTAACAGTAGATTATTCTTACAACCATATTTTAAGAAAGCACCAAAGAGATCGGTTTGAAGTTCTATTGGGAAAAACTACTGACACTCAAAAAATAGGATACAACTCAAACCAATCTATAGAAACCATTAGTTCTGGAAAGTTTTGGGGTAAAGGATTTTTAGAAGGTGATAAAACACAAGGAAACTTTGTGCCTGAACAAGATACAGACTATATTTTCAGTGTAGTTGGAGAAGAATGGGGGTTTATAGGATCTAGTCTTCTAATTATTCTTTTCATAGCACTTATTTTTCGAATTATTAATAGAGCAGAAAAACATGCTAATAAATTTGGAAGAATTTACGGATATGGAGTGGCATCAGTTTTATTTTCCCATATAGTTGTAAATATAGGAATGGTGATAGGACTTCTTCCAACAGTGGGAATTCCTCTTCCCTTCTTTAGTTATGGAGGATCTTCTCTTTGGGGATTTACACTCCTACTCTTTATTTTTATAAAATTAGATGCTCAAAAAAGTTATGATTGGTAAAATACTATCTAAAATAATAGCATAAAAAAACGCTCTGAATGTATTCAGAGCGTTTTTTTATTATATGTAATCTGATTAACTTACAAGGTAGCTACCTGCTTCGTTAATTTAGATTTTAAGTTAGCAGCTTTATTCTTATGGATAATATTATTTTTAGCTAATTTATCTAACATGGAAATTACGTTTAATAGCATACCCTCAGCTTCTTTCTTGTCTGAAGATGCACGTAAGTCTCTTAAAGCATTACGTGTTGTTTTATGCTGGTACTTATTACGTAATCTTTTTGTCTCGTTACTTCTAATTCTCTTTAATGCTGACTTGTGATTTGCCATTTCTTTTATGTTTTTTTTTATAAAACTTGTAGTCCGTACGGGAATCGAACCCGTGTTACCAGGATGAAAACCTG
>CAZAIL010000055.1:8835-13045 GCA_964485155.1 uncultured Flavobacterium sp. | reverse complement strand
TAACCCCTAGACGAACGGACCAATTGCAATCTTATGATAAAAAATCTTTCGATTGCGGATGCAAATATACAATGTTTTTAAAATTCTGCAATATTTTTTTAAAAAATTTAATAGGCCTTTGCAAATAAGACTCTTCTGACTGATTTTTTACCTGATAAAATACAGAATCCAGCCTCTTCTTTTGCTTTATTTGGAATGCATCGAATAGTTGCTTTTGTTAATTCTTTAATTTTGTTTTCAGTTTCTATTGTTCCATCCCAATGAGCAGAAATAAATCCACCTTTGTTATCAATCACTTCCTTAAACTCATCAAAAGAAGCGACCTCTGTAATATGGTCATTCCTGTAAGAAAGAGCTTTCTTAAATAAATTTTCTTGAATTTCTTCTAATAAATTCTCTACATAATCAACAACGACATCTTGAGAAACTGTTTGTTTTTCTAAGGTATCTCTTCTGGCTATTTCTACAGTATTATTTTCTAGGTCACGATTACCAATAGCTATTCTTACAGGAACACCTTTAAGTTCATATTCTGCAAACTTAGCTCCAGGCCTATAGGTATCTCTATCATCAAATTTTACTGAGATCTTCTTTGATTTTAAAGATTTTACAATGTGACTTACTTTTTCAGAAATAACAGCTAATTGCTCCTCTCCTTTATAAATAGGAATAATTGCAACCTGTATTGGCGCTAATTTTGGAGGTAATACTAGTCCGTAATCATCTGAATGCGTCATAATTAACCCTCCAATTAAACGAGTAGACACCCCCCAAGAAGTTGCCCATACGTATTCTTGTTTTCCTTCTTTAGAAGTATATTTTACATCAAAAGCTTTCGCAAAGTTTTGACCTAAAAAATGAGATGTTCCAGCCTGTAATGCTTTACCGTCTTGCATTAATGCTTCTATTGTAAAGGTATCTTCAGCACCAGCAAAGCGTTCACTTTCAGATTTATATCCTTTAACAACTGGCATGGCCATAAAATTCTCTGCAAATTCAGCATATATTTCTTGCATTTGGATTGCTTCTACTAAGGCTTCTTTTTTTGTTGCATGAGCTGTATGGCCTTCTTGCCATAAAAACTCAGCAGTTCTTAAAAACAATCTTGTTCTCATTTCCCAACGAACAACATTTGCCCATTGATTAATTAATAAAGGTAAATCTCTATAGGATTGAATCCATCCCTTGTAAGTATTCCATATAATTGCTTCGGAGGTAGGTCTAACTATCAACTCCTCCTCTAACTTAGCTTCAGGGTCTACACGAAGCTTCCCTTTGTTATCTGGATCATTTTCCAGTCTATAGTGTGTAACTATAGCACATTCTTTAGCAAAACCTTCTGCATTCTTTTCTTCAGCTTCGAATAAACTTTTAGGAACGAATAATGGGAAATAAGCATTCTGATGTCCAGTTTCTTTAAACATTCTATCTAATTCCGCTTGCATATTCTCCCAAATAGCAAATCCATATGGTTTAATTACCATACAACCCCTTACGGCGGAGTTTTCAGCTAGATCTGCTTTTTGTATAATTTCATTATACCATTTAGAATAGTCTTCTGATCTCTTTGTTAATTTCTTACTCATAATCCAAACTTTGGCACAGATATTGTTAATTAATTGTTATAAAAATTATAGTAAATTTGTTTATTAACAAAATACAAAGACAAAACTAAAGTATTTTAAGCATAGACAATAAAAAAAATTAATTTTTAGCTATCATTTTTCGCTTTTACAAATCTCTAAATAATTCATTATGAAAATAAACTACAACTACAAATCAATCTCAATATCACTTTATTCTTTATTTATGATTGTTTTTGCTACGTCTTGTACTATTTATCAAAACGTTCCTAACAACGATGGTATTTATTCTTCAGAAACAAACCGACAAAATGTAATCGTTGCTAACAGTGAAGAATATAGAGATTACGAAAATAATTATTTTACGAAAGAATTAGAAAGAATCGATAATATAAATGGAACAGATATACTTACAGATATAGAAACCTATAGTTCTGTTAATGATACTATTCAAAATTCTACAGATAATATTAGTGAATACAATCCTAATAGTGCGTGGGGTTATGAAGACAATAATAATGTTGTGATTAATATTAATTTAAATAATAATGGTTATGGGTGGGGTAACGAATGGAATCAATACAACCCATATTTCTTAAATTATGGTTATTTTAATTCTGGATATGGAAGGCCTTGGGGTCTAGGATGGAGAAATAGATGGAATAACAGTTATTATTGGGGAGGATACGGATACTTTAACAATCCATATAACAACTTTGGCCCTTACAATCCATATAATTATGGCATGTATGGTTATGGATTCTCAAATTGGGGGTATCATTATGGTAATGGATATGCTTATAATGGATTAGGTAATCATTATTTTGGTAGAAGATTTGGTAATAACAATTCACACAGTAGAAGGAATTCAAGTTCTACAACTAGAAGAGCAAATTCATTTGTAAACAACACAAATAGAAGAACAACTAAAAGAACAAATAATTCTTCTAGTACTACAAGTAGAAGAAAAGCAATAAGAACTAAACCTACTACTAATAAACGTTCAACCACTAAAACTGATAGGACTCCTACCAGAACTTCAATTAGAAATCAGCCAACGCCAAGAAGATCGTCAACAAGAAGTTCCTCAAGAAGGAACTCTCCAAGCAGATCTACAAGTCCATCAAGAAGCAGTTATCCATCTAGGAGCAGCTCTCCATCTAGGAGTAGTTCTCCAACCAGAAGATCTACTACAAAACGTGGTGGTTAAATTTAAACAACGATGAAAAAAATAATTATTTTTTTTGTGGCTTTAGCTACAACAAATTTCTCATCCTATTCCCAATCAATCGGTTATGAAGACTTATCTATTATGTTTTCAAGAAATGATGGAAACGGAAGCGCTAGATTTGTTTCAATGGGTGGTGCTTTTGGTGCCTTAGGAGGTGACGTAACTGCCATGACTATTAATCCGGCGGGAATATCTGTTTTTAACCAAAGTAGCGCTTCAATTACTTTCCAATCTAAAAGCACTGATTATTTGACAAAATATTACGGAAATTCAACAACATCACAAGAAGATTTTTTTAGAATATCTAATGCTGGTTTTGTATTTACTTTTGACAATAGTTCTAATGATGAATGGTCTAAATTAGCCATAGGTGTAAATTATAGGATTTTAGCAGATTTTGAAAATACATTTACTGCTAAAGGCAATAGTGGATTTGCTTCATTTGACAGCTTTCCTCTTGACAGTAATGAGTTTCAAATACTTTATGACATTGCTGAAAATCAACAATTTTCAAATTTTTACAACGGAGACTTATCTGAATTGAGCTTTGCGTTTTCAGGCGTTTTTGAAGAAAAGCTGCATATTGGGGCTGGTTTAAATTTTTACGATCTTACTTTCAGTCAGCAGACAATTTTAACAGAAAAAAATAACGATGGAAATGAAAACATCCTAAATGCTCGTTTTTATCAAGAAAATTACACTACTGGTATAGGTTTTTCTATGAGTGCAGGAATTATTTACAAACCAACCAACGCTTTTAGATTAGGTCTTAGTTATCAATCACCAACATGGTTTACTGAAATTATTGAAAACACAAATATCACAAATAATGACGGTTTTTTAGGAGATACTGAAATAGAAGTTAGTAATGAAGACATTATTTATGAGAATACATCTGGTGGTTATTTTCCGACTCAAGGACTCCTTTATAAATTAAAAACACCAAGTAAGCTGACGGCAAGTGCAGCGATTATTTTTGGAAAGTTTGGGTTGATAAGTTTAGATTATTCCTTAAGAAATTACAACGGCTTAAATTTATCTGGAGATGATTTTTCAGACGAGAATTTATTTTTCGATAATCAATTAAGAAAAACAAGTGCTTTAAATGTTGGGACAGAATGGCGGATTAATAAATTAAGTATAAGAGGTGGTTATATATATGAACAAAGTCCAGATATAAATGCTATCAAGTCAGATAATTTACAAAGCTATTCATTAGGGTTTGGATATAATTTCGGAACAGTCAAGTTTGACCTTGGATACTCTACAAATAACAGAACCGGGTTGTACAACTTTTACCCACAATACAGTCAAGTAGAAGCGGCTGAATTAAATATTGATAACACTATAATCACGGCAGGGTTTTCATTAAGCCTATAGCGACATATCACATAAA
>CAZAIL010000055.1:0-8735 GCA_964485155.1 uncultured Flavobacterium sp. | reverse complement strand
CATAAAGATTCTCATATATTTTGAGAATCTTTTTTTATGTCTATTTATCATATCTATTCACTTTTTTGCATTAATTTTGCGATTCATTTGTCAACAATAAAAAAATGAGTTCACAAACAATTACAATTCAAACAACTAACAACGAAAATATTTTAAAATTTGTAAGCAATCAGATTTTAATCAATGGCGGTAGTTATGAGTTTAACAATATTGATGATGCTAAAAATTCTCCTCTAGCCCAGCAATTATTTTACCTTCCTTTTGTGAAAAAGGTATTCATAACAGCAAATTTTATTGCTATTCAACGATTTGATATTGTTGAATGGATAAATGTACAAGAAGAAGTCAGAGATCAAATTGAAGCGTATTTTAAAACAGGAAATATTGCTTTAAAAGAGACTATAAGTTCAAGAAAAAAAGAACCCATAGAAGTCTATGCTGAAGTAACTCCTAATCCTTCAGTAATGAAATTTGGGACTAACAAATCGTTAACTTCTATAGATGTTGAGTACAAAAATATTGAAGAAGCAAGTAAATCTTCTCCATTAGCACAAGCCTTATTTGGATTTCCTTTTGTAAAAGAGGTTTTTATTTCAGAAAATTACATTTCCGTAAACAAATTTGATGTTGTTGAATGGAATGATGTTTATTCTGAAGTGAGAAACTTTATTAGCAGCTATTTACAAGATGATAAAAAAATCATAAAAGAGCTACCAAAAACAAAAACTGTCACAGAAGAAGCGCATAAAAAAAATCTTGTTGTAGATGATTTAGAAGGAACTTCTGCAAAAATAATAGCTATTTTAGATGAGTATATTCGTCCTGCTGTCGCGTCAGACGGTGGTAATATCGCTTTTAAATCTTACGATGAAGAAAGTAAAGTTGTTAATGTGGTTTTGCAGGGGGCTTGTAGCGGTTGCCCATCTTCAACAATAACTTTAAAAAATGGAATCGAAACGATGCTAAAGGATATGCTTCCAAATCAAATTAACGAAGTAGTTGCTATAAATGGGTAATTAACAATGAATTTATTTTTAATTTCTATCCACAAGAGATAAAAAAACTATGTCAAAGACGATTAAACCATACAAAGATTCAGACTTAGGGAAAAAAGAACAAGTCGCTACAATGTTTAACAACATTTCTAAAAACTATGATGATTTAAACAGAGTAATTTCATTTGGTATAGATATAAGCTGGAGAAAAAAAGTAGTGAAAATTATTTCTAAAAACAATCCACAACAAATTTTAGATATTGCGACTGGAACGGGAGATTTAGCTATTATGATGACCTCATTAAATCCAAAAAAAATAATTGGTTTAGATATTTCTGAAGGAATGCTATCTATAGGCAAACAAAAAATTGCAAAAGCAAAATTAAACGATAAAATAGAAATGATTGTTGGCGATTCTGAAAATATGCCGTTTAAAGACAACACTTTTGATGCCATAACAGTGTCTTTTGGTGTCAGAAATTTCGCTAATTTAGATAAAGGCTTAAGTGAGATAAGACGTGTATTAAAACCTTCTGGCACATTTGTTATTTTAGAAACCTCAAATCCAACGAAATTTCCTTTCAAACAAGGGTATAAATTTTACACCTCTTTTGTTTTACCTATTATTGGAAAAATATTTTCAAAAGACAAAGTAGCTTACTCATACCTAGGTGATTCTGCAAATTATTTTCCTTTTGGACAGATCTTTGACAATATTTTAATAAAAAATGGGTTTACCAATACAGAATATACACCTGTTACATTTGGTGTTGCTACCATATATACCGCAACAAAATAACATGAAAAAAGTAGTCTTCATTACTGTTTGTTTCTTATTTAGTATAACGATATCCTCTCAACAAAGAAGAAAGGTAGACAACCTGCCTACTTTTGATAATCCAAAAATTCATTATGGCTTTTATTTAGGGATAAATAAAAACGATTTTAAAGTAAATTACAGACCCAATAATTTCCCAACTACTATTGTAGAAATTAAGCCAACTCCTGGTTTTAATGTTGGTTTAATAGCAGATCTTCGTTTACATAAAAACATTAACCTTCGTATTGAACCCGGTTTAATTAGTAACTCAAAAAGTATTTACTATAATAATAGTCCCTCTTTATTAACAGCAACAGACAGTATTCGTGAAATAGGATCTACCTATTTACATATCCCTCTGATTTTGAAATTTAGTACTGATAGATGGAACAATGTAAGACCTTATGTTCTTGCAGGTGTTTCTTATGATCATAATTTTTCTAGTAATCAAGAGAATTCTGACGATAATTTTAGTGGAGAATTTAGAATGAAAACTAGGAATTTTATGTATGAACTTGGAGTTGGAGTTGATATTTACTTAAATTTTTTTAAATTTTCACCCTCTATTCGTGGAGTGTTTGCTATGAATAGAGAACTTATTGACGATAATAATAGCAATAGCCCCTGGACCTCCCCTATCAATGTGTTTTCTACACGAGGTGTTTTTCTAAACTTTGCATTTGAATAGAATTTATCTTTTAAACTCGCTTAATAAAATTGCTGTTGCTGTAGCAACATTTAAGCTCTCTGTTTGTTGATAATTTCCAAACCTTGGAATTGAAATCTTAGCATCAACAATATTTCTTATTGAATCTGAAACCCCATTTGCCTCATTACCCATCACCAAAACAGCCGAAGATGGGAGTTCTGTATTATAAATATTTTCACCTTCCATATCAGCAATAAAAATCGGAATTGAAAGACCCTCAAAATATTCTTTCAAATCTGTATAATGAATAACTATTCTGGTTAATGACCCCATACTAGCCTGTATAACTTTAGTGTTATAACAATCTACTGTTTCTTTAGAACAAACAAGTTGCTCAACACCAAACCAATCACATAGACGGATTATAGCTCCTAAATTTCCAGGATCATTAATAGTGTCTAAAGCAATTATTAAACCTGTAGAATCAACTCGCTGTTGTTCAGGGATTTTAAATAAAGCAAGTACTTTATTTGGAGTTTTTAATGTGCTGATTTTATTTAATTCTTGCTCAGAAATCTCAAAATAATTATCAATATATGAAAAACTAGTTTCTGTTGAAAATAAAATGTCTAATTCAAAAGAGGAATTTAAAAATTCATGCACAACTTTTACACCCTCAACAGCAAATAATTTATGCTTTTGACGGTACTTTTTTTGAGATAAACTTGTTATTAGTTTTAAATGATTTTTAGATAGACTCATTAATTTATTAAATTACTACTTTTACTAAATTAAGACTTATAGAACTAAAGACTATTGTATTTGTAAACACCTCTAAAAAATTTTTATCTTAATAAAGTCTTCAAAAGTAGTATTTTTGAATTTATATTGCGAATGCATTACATGAAAAAAATCTTTATTTTCTTTTTATTAACATTTATGTTAGCTGCCTGTAGCTCCGTGAAAAGAGTCAAAGACACCGAGCTTTTATTGATACAAAACACTATTATTGTTAATGATAAGAAAAACAAAAACCCTGACTTAAATGAGTTATTGGTTCAGAAGCCCAACAGCAAAACATTTGGATTTCCGCTTTCTTTATATTTCTATAATTTAGGAGACAATACAAAACCACAAAAATCATCAGAATGGGGAAAGAAAAAAACTAAAACATACAATTTTATAAAAAATATTTTTTCAGAGAAACAAAGTATTTCTTATGCTAACAAAATGATTGACTTAAATAATTGGTTTTTAAGAAATGGTCAATCTCCAGTAATAATTAATAATAATAAAATTAAAAGAACTGTAAATAACTTACTAGCCTACCATAAAAACAATGGATATTTTAGTGTAAAAGTAAGCTCAGAAAAAGAGCTTATTAAAAAGAAGAAGGGAGTTGTAAAGTATCTTATAAATAAAGGAAGACCAACTTTTCTAGACACTATAAGAACTGATATAAAATCTCCTGTTTTAGATTCTTTATATCAATCAAAAAAGATGTCATCATTTTTAAAAACTGGAGATCAATTTATTGAAGCTAATTTTATTAAAGAAGCGAAAAGAATCACAGCTTTTTACAGAAATAATGGTGTTTATCTATTTACAGAGAATGATTTAGGGTATTATAATATAGATTCTGCCATAACAAATAATTACAAGACTAATATAGATCTTGTTATTTTTGATAAAAAAAGAGTTTTGGATATGAATGGTGAATATACCTTAAAACCATATCAAATTCAAACACTTAGAAAAGTAACTGTTTTTACTGATTATTCTTTTAGCAAAAAAGATAATCCATATCTAGATTCTTTAAGCCACGAGGAAATTACATTTTTAGCCCATAAAAAAATAAAATACAATCCTAAATTACTATCAGAATCTATCTTTATTAGACCAAATGAGGTCTACACAGATTCTCTTAGGAACTTAACAAGAAAACATCTAAAATCTTTAAGAAACTTTAAAGTTACTAACATTACATACGAAACAATAGAGAGTATGGATAACCAACTAGATGTGAATATATTCCTAACTCCTCTAGATAAATTTAGCTTAGATCTAGAAACAGAACTCACACATTCCAACATAAGAGATTTAGGAGTTTCTGGGAAATTTTCCATCATTAATAGAAATACTTTTAAAGGAGCTGAAATTTTTAAACTTTCATTTTTAAGTTCTTTTTTTAATGCCTCACAAGATGCAAATAAAGAAGGGAGTTTTTTTAATTCTTGGGAAATTGGAGCAGATGCATCTATAGAATTTCCGCGTTTTTTAGCACCTTTCGGACTCAGCAAAACAGTTCCTAAGAGAATGTCCCCAAGGACAATGTTTACCTTAGGAACGAGTATTCAACAAAATATTGGATTAGACAGACAAACCTTAACGGCTTTAATTGATTATAAATGGCAATACAACGAAAAAAAAACAATACAATTAGAAATATTCAACACTCAGTATGTACGTAATTTGAGAATTGGAAATTACTTTGACATATACAATTCAGAATATATTAAACTTAATTCTATCGCAAAAGAGTTTTTTAATGATCCAGATTACAATTTAGAGAGGCAGCAAGAGACCGTTTCATTTATGAGGGATGTTTTTAATAATACCAATTTTGAATCAGCCAATCCAGTGGCATACAAAGATAATTTGAATGTTTTTGATCGATACAATATTATTACATCTGACTTTTTAATTCCAACAATTGCATATTCAATTACCTACAATAACCAACAAGATTTTAGGGATAATAATTTTTCATTTTTTAAAATTAGAGTAGCTAATTCGGGAAATATTGGAGGTTTAATTTCTAACAAAAGAGATATTAATAATAGAAAAACTATTTTTAAAATTCCTTTAGCTCAATATTTTAAGACAGATATAGAATACAAGAAGTTTTGGGAAATAGATGATTCATCTGTATTTGGACTTAGAAGTTTCATTGGAGCAATTATCCCATACGATAATTCTGCAATACCATTTACAAAAAGTTATTTTGCTGGTGGATCAAATGATATTAGAGCATGGCAGACATACGATTTAGGACCAGGAAAAAGAAATTCCGGTTTGGAGTATAATATTGGTAGTTTAAAATTTTTAACAAGTGTAGAATATAGATTTGACATGTTTGGAAGTTTAAAAGGAGCCTTATTTGTTGATGCAGGGAATATATGGGATATTACAAATTCTATTTTTGCAGAAGAAGATGCCAAATTTAATGGAATAAATTCGGTTAAAGATATAGCTGTTGGGTCTGGCTTTGGTTTGCGATACGATTTTAGCTTTTTAGTTTTTAGATTGGATCTTGGTTTTAAGATGCACGAACCTTATTTAGAGGGTAAGAGGTGGTTTAAAAATTACAACTTCTCAAATGCAGTTTATAATATTGGAATAAATTATCCTTTTTAAAAAATATTTTTATTTTCCCTACAACGATTTCGATGATTTTTAAACTCATCTGACTTAAAATCTTGTTCTAATATTTATATTTTGATTACTTTTGAACCCTAAATTCCAATCATTTAAAACAAAAAAAATGAGTCACAATATTAAACCAGGAGTTGCAACTGGTCAAGAAGTTCAAGCTATTTTTAAATTAGCCAAAGAAAAAGCATTTGCTTTGCCAGCCGTAAACGTTGTAGGCTCAAATACTATCAATGCTGTATTGGAAACAGCTAAAGATTTAAATGCTCCTGTAATTATTCAGTTCTCAAATGGAGGTGCACAATTTAATGCAGGAAAAGGTTTATCTAACGAAAACCAAAAAGCAGCAATAGCTGGTGGTGTTGCGGGTGCTAAACATATTCATTTATTAGCGGAAGCATACGGAGTTCCTGTTATTTTACATACAGATCATTGTGCAAAAAAATTATTACCCTGGATTGATGGTTTACTAGATGCAAGTGAAGAGCATTTTGCCGCCACTGGGAAACCACTTTATAGTTCTCATATGATTGATTTATCTGAAGAACCTATTGAAGAAAATATTGAAATTTGCAAAACCTATTTAGCGCGTATGTCTAAAATGGGAATGACTTTAGAAATTGAGTTAGGAATCACCGGTGGAGAAGAAGATGGTGTAGATAATTCAGATATTGATGTTTCTAAATTATACACACAACCAGAAGAAGTTGCTTATGCATATGAAGAATTAATGAAGGTTAGTCCTCAATTCACAATAGCCGCAGCCTTTGGTAATGTTCATGGAGTTTACAAACCTGGAAATGTAAAATTAACTCCAAAAATCTTAAAAAACTCTCAAGAACATGTTTCTCAAAAATACAACCTTGCTCATAATACAATTGATTTTGTGTTTCATGGTGGATCAGGTTCTACCTTAGAAGAAATTAGAGAATCTATTGGCTATGGTGTTATTAAAATGAATATTGACACCGATTTACAATATGCTTTTACTGAAGGAATTCGAGATTATATGCAAGGAAAGTCGGATTATTTAGCAAACCAAATTGGAAATCCAGATGGTGCAGATCAGCCAAATAAAAAACATTATGATCCAAGAAAATGGTTACGCGAAGGAGAAGTTACCTTCAAAACTAGATTGAAAAAAGCTTTTGAGGACTTAAATAATGTAGATACATTATAGTAAAATCAGTTTTAAAATATATAAAGTCTGTTTAAAGATTGAATCGCAATTATAATTCAATCTTTAAACAGACTTTCTTTTTTATTGGAAAGTTACACATTATTCCATTAAATTTGTCAACTTTGTATTGGGAGATATTTCCTTAAATTAATAATACAAAACAGACGACTAACTACTAGTATATGGCTTGGTTTAAAAGAAAAGAGAAAGGAATTAATACACCTACAGAAGCAAAAAAAGATACCCCAAAAGGCTTATGGTATAAGACTCCTAGCGGTAAAATAATAGATACTGAAGAATTAAAACGTAATCTATATGTAAGCCCAGAAGACGGCTATCATGTTAGAATAGGTAGTAAAGAATACTTTGAAATGCTTTTTGATGACAATAAATTCAAAGAATTAAATTCTAAAATTACGGCAAAAGATCCTCTTAAATTTGAAGACACAAAAAAATATCCGGATCGTTTAAAAGCTGCACAAGAAAAAACCAATTTAAAAGATGCTGTAAGAACAGCGGTAGGAAAATCTTTAGGCAAAGACATTGTAATTGCAGCAATGGACTTTTCTTTTATTGGAGGATCTATGGGAAGCGTCGTTGGAGAAAAAATTGCAAGAGCTATAGAGTATTCAATCCAAAAAAACCTTCCCTTTTTGATGATTTCAAAATCTGGAGGAGCAAGAATGATGGAAGCGTCTTTGTCTTTAATGCAACTAGTAAAAACTTCAGCAAAATTAGCACAACTAGCAGAAGCAAAAATACCTTATATCTCCTTGTGTACTGACCCAACAACAGGAGGAACAACTGCTTCTTTTGCAATGTTGGGAGACATCAATATTGCAGAGCCCAATGCTTTAATAGCTTTTGCTGGGCCAAGAGTTGTTAGAGATACAACAGGAAAAGATTTACCAGAGGGATTCCAGCGATCAGAATTTGTTTTAGAACATGGTTTCTTGGACGGAATTTACGAGAGAAAAGATCTAAAACAACAAATCAACTTATATATAGATTTAATACAAAATCAACCCATAAGAGCCTAAAAAACCACGCTATTATTTAGCACTACAATCTTCTCGCCTAGAACAAGTTACCCATAAGCTATGCTGCTATTTATCGCTGTAAAATTTATAGGTTAGCATATAAAATAATTGTACATTTGCGTCTTCAATGAAAAAATCATTGATGTACATAAAAATCATTTAAATAATATTGGCATGTATTTGACAAAAGAAGTAAAAGAAACAATCTTCGAAAAACACGGTAATAGCAAAACTAATACTGGTTCAGCAGAAGGACAAATTGCATTATTCACGCACAGAATTAACCACTTAACAGGGCACTTAAAACAAAATCGTAAAGATTTTAACACGGAGCGTTCTTTAGTAAAAATGGTTGGAAAGCGAAGAAGTCTTTTAGACTACTTAAAGAAGAAAGATATCGCAAGATATCGTGCAATTATTAAAGAATTAGGAATTAGAAAATAATACCTACATAAAAGAGGTAGCTATATGCTGCCTCTTTTAATTTTTACTTCCATTGGATCACAACATCACACAACAACACACACAACAAGAAAAGTTTAATTAAGAAACGAATTATTAAATTATGATTCCAAAAGTATTTAGAGAGGTCATAGACCTTGGAGATGGAAGAACCATC
>CAZAIL010000054.1:0-13218 GCA_964485155.1 uncultured Flavobacterium sp. | reverse complement strand
AAAATTGTTTTTGTAAGATTTTAAAAAAATTGTAGATTTGCACCTCGTTTAAAGAAAAGAAATTAAAACTGTAAGAAGATGTCTAGAGTTTGTGAATTAACAGGAAAAAAAGCCATGGTAGGAAACAATGTTTCTCATGCTTTGAATAGAACGAAAAGAAAGTTTAACGCTAATCTTATGACCAAGCGATTTTACATTCCAGAAGAAGACAAATGGGTTACACTAAAAGTTTCTGCTTCTGCGTTAAAAAATATTAATAAGAAAGGAATCTCTGCTGTTATTAAAGAAGCAAGAGAAAAAGGTTTCTTAACTAAGTAAATTTCTAGAAAAGTATAGAAAGATGGCAAAAAAAGGAAACAGAGTTCAGGTAATTTTAGAATGTACAGAACACAAAGCAACTGGAAAACCAGGAACTTCAAGATATATTACAACTAAGAACAAGAAAAACACTCCAGATAGAGTTGAGATTAAGAAGTTCAATCCTATCTTGAAGAAAATGACACTTCATAAAGAAATTAAATAATATAAGGACATGGCAAAGAAATCAGTAGCATCGTTACAGACAGGTTCGAAAAGATTAAGTAAGGCAATTAAGATGGTGAAATCTCCAAAAACAGGAGCTTACACATTTGTTGAATCTATCATGGATCCTTCTAAAGTAAATGCATTTTTAGCAAAAAAATAAATTTATTTTATACCACATATACAAGCTACTTTCTATTTAGAGGGTAGTTTTTTTTATGCAGTAATTTTGGTTAAATTTGAAAGCCTTAAATACCGAAAAAATACATGAACTTTTTTAAAAAAATATTTTCTAAAGAAAAAAAAGAAACCTTAGATAAAGGACTAGAGAAATCTAAATCTAGTTTTTTTAATAAATTATCCAAAGCTGTTGCAGGGAAATCTAAAGTAGACGAAGATGTTCTTGATAATTTAGAAGAAATATTAGTTTCTTCTGACGTTGGTGTTGATACCACGCTTAAAATTATTGATAGAATAGAGGCAAGAGTTTCTAAGGATAAATATATAGGAACAGAAGAGTTAAACAGTATTTTAAGAGAGGAAATTGCTGCATTGTTATCAGAAACCAATCTTGGAAACGATACAGATTTTACTATTCCGACCAATAAAAAACCCTATGTCCTCATGGTTGTTGGCGTCAACGGCGTAGGAAAAACAACGACTATAGGTAAGTTGTCATCTCAGTTTAAAAAGAAAGGATTAAAAGTTGTTTTAGGAGCAGCAGATACTTTTAGAGCAGCAGCAATAGATCAGTTACAGGTTTGGGCAGATAGAACAGAAGTTGCTCTAGTTCGTCAAGAAATGGGTTCAGATCCTGCTTCTGTGGCTTTTGATACCTTGACATCTGCTGTATCTCAAGATGCTGATGTTGTTATTATTGATACTGCAGGTCGTTTGCATAATAAGGTTAATTTAATGAATGAATTAACCAAGATTAAACGAGTTATGCAAAAAGTAGTGGAAGATGCACCGCATGATGTTCTGTTAGTCATAGACGGTTCTACAGGTCAGAATGCTTTTGAGCAAGCAAAACAATTTACCCTAGCTACAGAAGTAACATCTTTGGCTGTTACTAAACTAGACGGAACAGCTAAAGGTGGTGTTGTTATTGGCATCTCAGATCAATTTCAAATACCAGTTAAATATATAGGTATTGGTGAGGGAATTAATGATCTACAGGTTTTTAATAAACACGAGTTTGTAGATTCTTTTTTTAAGTAATTGTTGTAACAATTAACAGTTTTAAAAGTTAATATTTATCTTTATTGTGTGGACCTATTCAATCAAAACTCACATCTTAATATTCTTCCATTTGACGGTGAAGTACTGTATCTTGGAAAAGTTTTTAATAGAAAAGAAGCAGCACAGTACTATCAAACTTTATTGGAAAAGATCCCATGGAAAAATGATGAAGCTATCATATTTGGAAAACATCATATTACCAAAAGGAAAGTGGCTTGGTTTGGAGACAAGACTTATAGTTACAAATACTCGGGAGTTACCAAACAAGCACATATTTGGACACCAGAGTTATTACAACTCAAACAAAAAGTAGAAGTGCACTCGGCAACTACTTATAACTCTTGTTTATTGAATCTTTACCACGATGGGGAAGAAGGAATGGGATGGCACAGTGATGCAGAAAAGACTCTTTTAGACAACGGAACCATCGCTTCAGTAACCTTAGGTGCCGAGCGTAAGTTTTCCTTTAAACACAGAGAAAGCAAACAGCGAATTGATGTTTTATTGGAAAATGGAAGCCTCTTATTAATGAAAGGAACCACACAGAAAAACTGGCTTCACAGACTTCCACCAACAAAAAAAGTATTTTCTCCAAGAATAAACCTTACTTTTAGAACCATAATTTTATAAAGATTTGGCAAACAATCAAGACTCTATTAATCTCAATAAATTTATTAGTGCAACAGGAATTTGCTCTAGAAGAGAGGCAGAGAAATTAATTATAGAAGGAAGAGTGACCATTAACGGAAAACCAACACAACTTGGCAATCGAGTAGTAGAAGGAGATGACGTTAGAATAGATGGAAAAGTTCTAGCGCCAAAACCAACAATAAGGTATATTGCTTTAAATAAACCAGTTGGCATTGTTTGTACCACAGATTCTAAGGAACGTAAAAATATTATAAAATACATAAACTACACAGAAAGGTTATTTCCAATAGGTAGGTTAGATAAACCTTCAGAAGGTTTAATTTTTTTAACCAATGACGGCGATATTGTCAATAAGATTTTAAGAGCAGGAAACAATCATCAAAAGGAATATCACGTCACCGTAGATCGTTTAATAACAGATGATTTTATAAAAAAGATGGCCAACGGAATTCCTATTTTAGGAACAATTACACAAAAATGCACTGTTGAGAAAATAAGCAATTACCAATTTAAAATTGTGCTTACTCAAGGTTTAAATAGGCAGATTAGAAGAATGTGCGAGTATGTAAACTATGAAGTTACAAAGTTGCAGCGAACCAGAATAATGAATGTTAGTCTAGCTGGATTAGCTTATGGAGACTGGCGAGAGCTTAGTCTAAAAGAGATAGACACCATCAATCAATTAATTGCTACCTCTTCCAAAACAGCCGAAGCCTCAAAAGATCAAAATAAAATAAAAGAGTTTGGAAGAAAACGCAGTAATTTCAATAGAAATAAAAGATAATCTTAAGAATCTTTTACAAGCTGTCATTTATCGTTTTGTGTATCTTTGCTTCCGATGAAATTTGAACTAAAGAGTAAAGACCCAAAGAGTAAAGCAAGAGCCGGAAAAATAACAACAGATCATGGTGTGATAGAAACACCAATTTTTATGCCTGTAGGAACTGTAGGGACTGTAAAAGGCGTGCATCAGACAGAATTAAAAGAAGAGATCAATCCAGATGTTATTTTAGGGAATACCTATCATTTATACTTGAGACCAAAAATTGAAATTTTGGAACAGGCAGGTGGCTTGCATAAGTTTATGAATTGGGATCGTAATATTTTAACAGACAGTGGCGGATATCAGGTATACTCATTATCAGGAAGAAGAAAAATTAATGAAGAAGGGGTAAAGTTTAAGAGTCATATTGACGGATCAATGCATTTTTTTACGCCAGAAAATGTGATGGAAGTTCAGCGAAGTATTGGCGCAGATATTATTATGGCGTTTGATGAATGCACACCCTATCCATGCGATTATAATTATGCCAAACGATCTATGCATATGACACATCGATGGTTAAAAAGATGTCTGACTCACTTAGATAAAACACCTTTAAAATATGATTACAATCAAACTTTTTTTCCAATTGTTCAGGGAAGTACCTACAAAGATTTAAGAAAGCAATCTGCCGAATTTATTGCTTCTGTTGAGGCAGAAGGAAATGCTATTGGAGGGCTTTCTGTTGGAGAACCAGCTGAAGAGTTGTATGCAATGACAGAAATTGTTTGTGAAATTCTACCAGAGGACAAGCCTAGATATTTAATGGGGGTAGGAACACCTATCAATATTTTAGAAAATATAGCCCTAGGAGTAGACATGTTTGATTGTGTAATGCCTACCCGAAATGCTAGAAATGGAATGTTATTTACAGCTCATGGAAGCATTAATATTAAAAACAAGAAATGGGAAAATGATTTTTCAGCCATTGATGATATGGGTATTACTTTTGTAGATACTTTGTATAGCAAAGCCTATTTGAGGCATTTGTTTGCATCAAAAGAATTATTAGGAAAACAAATTGCATCAATTCACAACTTAGGGTTTTATCTTTGGTTAACTAGAGAGGCAAGAAAACATATTATTGCAGGTGATTTTGCCGTTTGGAAAGACAAGATGGTTAATCAGATGAATAAAAGATTATAGTGAAAAAATTAGACTGGTACATATTAAAAAGATATTTGGTAACCTTCTTGTTTACCTTACTTATTTTGATTCCTATTGCAGTTGCAATTGATATCTCTCAGCGAATAGATAAGTTTTTATCACACAGTGATTTGAGTGTGGGGCAAATTATAGATGAGTATTATAAAAATTTCATTATTTATTATGCCAATACTTTCATGCCCTTGGCATTGTTTATTGCAGTGATATTATTTACTTCTAAACTATCAAACAATACAGAAATTGTAGCTATGACAAATGCTAGAATTTCATTTACTAGGTTTTTATATCCCTATATAATTGGTGCCACTCTAGTCGTTATGGTTTCTCTAGCAATGAATCATTTTGTGGTTCCTAATAGTAGTAAAGAGAGAAAACAATTTGAAAAAGAGTTTTTTAATCAGAAGAGGTGGAAAGATAATGTTGTTGAAAATTTTAGTTTACAATTGAATGATAGCACTTATATGTACATAAAAAGCTATAATTTTAAATCTTCTCAAGGAAGTTATTTCTCTATAGAAAATTATAAAGGAATTGAATTAGTTCAAAAATTAACTTCCGATAATATTCGCTGGTCAAAAAAAGATAGTACCTTTCGATTAACACGCTATAAATTAAGAAAAGTATATAAAGACAGAGATAGTATTTTTGGAGGTATAAATTTAGACACCACGTTTACTTTTACTCCTAAAGACTTCTTGTATAAATCGGCTCTTGCTCAAGAAATGCCTTCTAATGAACTATCAGAATTCATTAAAATATCGAAAAAAAGAGGCGTTAAGAATTTAAATGCCTATTTAGTAGAGTTTCATAAAAGGACTAGTTTACCAATCGCTTCTTATATTCTAACAGTTATAGCAGTAGCATTGGCGTTTAAGAAAAAAAGAGGAGGTATTGGAGTTAATTTAGGTATTGGAGTTACCATTATGTTTATTTATGTATTCTTTTTAAAAGTAGCGGAAGTATTAGGAGCTGTTGCAGGAGCCAACTCATTGCTATATGTTTGGATTCCAAATATTATCTTTGGATTATTAGCACTTTATCTTTACTTAAATGCAAAAAAGTAACATAAGACATTATTTACAACTCCATTTTATTGTTTTTATTTGGGGTTTTACAGCCATACTAGGGAAATTAATTTCTATAGATGCTATTCCGTTAGTTTGGTTTAGAATGCTATTGGCCTCTTTTTTTATAGCAGTTTATTTTATTTTTAAAAAGAAGTCTTTTAGACTAGATAATATCTCTGTATTAAAATTTTTTTTATCGGGCATCTTAATAGCACTTCATTGGATTACTTTTTTTAAAGCAATAAAAGTTTCTAACGTTTCAGTAGCATTAGTAGCCATGAGTACTGGAGCTTTTTTTACATCGCTCATAGAACCTTTTTTCTTTAAAAGAAAAATTAAAACGACTGAAATTTTTTTAGGGCTTATGGTCATAGGAGGATTGTATATTATTTTTAGTTTTGAATCTCAATATACATTAGGAATTGTATACGCACTTATTTCATCTTTTTTAGCAGCCTTATTTTCTGTGTTAAATGGATTGTTTATTAGAAAACACAACGCATCTATTATTTCTCTGTACCAATTATTTTTTGGAGCAATATTTATTACTCTATTTTTATTTTTTCAAGGGTCTTTTTCGGTAAGTTTTTTTGTTTTACAAAGTTCAGATTGGATATATCTTCTAATTCTAAGTAGTATTTGTACAGCATATGCGTTTATTGTTTCTGTAGATGTGATGAAACACTTGACGCCCTATACTGTAATGCTTACCATAAATTTAGAACCGGTATATGCAATTATTTTAGCTTTGATTATTTTTGGAGAGAGTGAGAAAATGAACTCAGAATTTTATCTGGGAGCAGGTATTGTTTTGTTTGTAGTGTTGCTAAATGGAATTCTAAAAAACATGAAAAGTATTGCAAATAAAGTAGGGAAACTTAAACAATCAAAAAAATAGAAATCAATGTACAACGACACATTTTTTTGTAGTAAATTTGTTACATGAAATTTTCGATTTTTGTAGATCGATTTTATAGAAAACAAATTACCAAACTATGGAATATTTAGACTTCGAATTACCTATTAAAGAATTGAAGGAGCAGTTAGGGAAATGTTATGAAATTGGTGTTGATAGCGATGTTGACGTTATTGCAACCTGTAAAAAAATAGAAAAAAAGCTAGAAAAAACTAAAAAAGATATTTATAAAAACTTAACCCCTTGGCAGCGTGTTCAGTTGTCTAGACATCCAAATAGACCCTATACTTTAGATTATATCAAAGCAATTTGTGGAGATACCTTTATGGAATTGCATGGAGATAGAAATGTAAAAGATGATAAAGCAATGATTGGTGGTCTTGGAAAGATAGGTGATCAGTCCTTTATGTTTATCGGACAGCAAAAAGGATACAATACAAAAACGCGACAGTACAGAAATTTTGGAATGGCTAATCCAGAAGGATATAGGAAGGCACTTCGTCTGATGAAAATGGCTGAGAAATTTGGTATTCCAGTAGTTACCCTATTAGATACACCAGGAGCCTATCCAGGATTAGAAGCTGAAGAAAGAGGACAAGGAGAAGCTATTGCAAGAAATATTCTAGAAATGACTCGTTTAAAAACACCTATAATAACTATTGTAATTGGTGAAGGAGCATCTGGAGGAGCCTTAGGTATTGGAGTTGGGAATAAAGTATATATGATGGAAAATACCTGGTATACAGTTATTTCTCCAGAATCTTGTTCTTCTATTTTATGGCGGAGCTGGGAATATAAAGAACAAGCAGCAGCGGCTTTAAAATTAACAGGAGATGATATGAAACGATTAAAGTTGATAGATGCTATTATAAAAGAACCTGTAGGAGGAGCTCATTCTAATAGAGAAGGGGCTTTCGAAGCAGTTAAAAAAACGATATTGAGCTCTTTCGAAGAACTCAAAGATTTATCAGAGGTAGAAATAGTAAGCACAAGAATGGAAAAATACGCTCAAATGGGAGTTTATAAAGAATAGAATTCTTTTTTTAAAGTAAATTAAAAGTAAAAAAAAGTCGAGAGAATTCTCTCGACTTTTTTTTATACTCTTAAATCCCAGGTAGTTCATTTAGGAATGTCCTTATGGAAGGATCTGTTGGACGTTTAGCATCACTGTCGACAATATTTCCTTTGGGGTCAATTAAGATAAATCTAGGAATACCTCTAATCATATATTCTTGAGAAAAACGAGTATTATCTTTGCCAGCCCATAATTGAGTTCCAGTTAGATTTTTTTGTTTCACCATATTTTTCCACTTATCATGAGCTTTTTCCCAACTTCCACTGGACCGTCTGTCATCATCTGTAGAAATACTCACAAAAGTTATATTTTTATTTTTGTATTCTTCTTCTAATTTTTTTAAATATGGTATCTGAGCAATACAAGGTCTACACCAAGTAGCCCATACATCTATATAAACATAGTTTCCCTCAAAATCTTTCAAAGAACTAGTCCCACCTGCATCGTTTTCATAGTTTAAAAATTCCGGTGCAAGATTTCCTCTTTTTAATTTTTCTTCAGCAATGTTTTGTTGCAACATATTTGCATGCATGGTATCATAGTTGTCTAGCAATTTTTTAAAAAAATTACTATTCTGATCATTAGATTCTTTGAGCATATCGGAGTTTACATTGCTGTATAATTGAGAAATACTGTCCATTCCATTTTTGAAATGAGATACTTTATTTAAAAAATCTTCTTTTTCTAAGGATATAAACCCTCTAATATTTCCAGCAGTTTTTCCAAAGCTAAATCTTTTGACTATAAAGTTATTACTGTCTGCACCTTCATCATTTCCTTGATATATAAAACTGTTGAAAAAGTCTGTAGCATCTCCTGTTAGCTCTAGTGAATATCCATTTTTTAAAAAGACAATTCCTCTCCCACTGTTTTGAGATGACAAGGTGTATAATTTGGGTTCTTTTACTTTTAAAGTATCTTTAAAACTTCCATCTTCCTCAATTTTAATGGTTTTAGACATCCCTTCACCTACAATTATTAGTATAGAATCTTTAGAGTTTTCTATTTTCCCACTGAATGTTAAGTACTCTTTAGAATGTTCAGTCTCGCAAGAATTCAATACAACAATCAATACTGCTAATATCCCTAATTTTCTCATGAATAAATTTTTTTTTATTTTCAAAGATAAAAACTATTTGAATAGAAAAACTGTTAAATTTTGTTGCATAATTAACATCGTTTGTTACTTTTACAAATACAATATACCTTTATGAGTTTAGTGCATACAATAGATGCTAGTCCAATAGATCTCAGGATTATACAAGATGTTTTAACCAATGATAAAAAGTTACTACTTTCTGCAGCTGCCATTGCTCGAATAGAAAAATGTAGAGCCTTTTTAGATGAGAAGATGAAATCGGTCTCTAAGCCTATTTATGGTATTAATACGGGTTTTGGAGCTTTGTATAATGTCAAAATTAAAGGTGAAAACCTTCAGAAATTACAAGAAAACTTAGTGATGAGTCACGCCTGTGGAGCCGGTGAAGAAGTTCCTAAGACCATTGTAAAATTAATGTTATTGCTTAAAATTCAATCTTTAAGTTACGGTCATTCTGGAATTCAGTTACAAACCGTCAATAGATTGCTGGATTTTTATAATAATGATATTACACCAATAGTGTATGATCAAGGATCATTGGGAGCTTCCGGAGATTTGTCTCCATTGGCACATTTGGCATTGCCTTTGATTGGCTTAGGAGAATTAGATTATAAAGGAGAACGATTTTCTGGAGAAGAAATTTTACGACGTTTTGGTTGGGAGAAAATTAATTTACAATCGAAAGAAGGATTGGCATTACTAAACGGAACACAGTTTATGACTGCATATGGTATTTACAATCTTTTAAAAGCACACAAGTTATCTTATTTATCAGATTTAATTGGGGCTATTTCTTTAGAAGCTTTTGATGGTAGAATAGAACCATTTAATGAGTTAGTTCATAAGGTTAGGCCTCACAAAGGACAGCTAAAAACAGCAAAAAAAATTCGAGAATTTTTAGAAGATAGTGCCTTAATTACTCAAGAGAAGCAGCATGTACAAGACCCTTATTCATTTCGTTGTATGCCCCAAGTTCATGGAGCTACAAAAGATACAATTCGTTTTGTGACGAAGACTTTTTTAACGGAAATAAATTCAGTAACAGACAACCCGAACATATTTATAGAAGAAGATGAAATTATTTCTGGAGGGAATTTTCATGGACAACCTTTGGCATTAACCTTAGATTTTCTAGCTATTGCCATGGCTGAATTGGGAAATATTTCTGAACGTAGAACGTATCAGTTAGTTTCTGGGCATAGACATTTACCACCATTTTTGGTTTCCAATCCAGGATTAAATAGTGGTTTTATGATTCCACAATATACTGCTGCAAGTATTGTAAGCCAGAATAAACAGTATGCAACCCCAGCCAGTGTAGATTCTATAGAATCTAGTAACGGACAAGAGGATCATGTAAGTATGGGGGCAAATGGTGCTACAAAGTGTAAGAAAGTAATAGATAATATTCAAACAGTATTAGCCATAGAGCTTTTTACAGCATCTCAAGGTTTAAGTTTTGGGAAAGCTAAAAGTTCTCCATTTATAGAATCTTTTATTAATTCATTTAGAGAAGATGTTTCTATAGTTGAAGAAGATAGAGTGATGCATACAGATATTATGGCTGCTTCTAAATATATTTCTTCTTTGGATATAGATACTGAAGAATTATTTTAAGCTTTAATAAACAAGATTTAGTACTATTTTAAACAGAAAAAAATCCCAAACTCTCGTTTGGGATTTTTATTATTCGTCAGCTTCTGTTCTTGTTTCTTTCTCTTTTTTACCTTTTTTAATTTTAATGGTGAGATTCTTGTTTTTCTCATCTAAATCCATTGAAATCGTATCTCCTTCTGTTAATTTAGAATTGACAATTTCTTCGGCTAAAGCATCCTCAATGTATTTCTGAATAGCTCTTTTTAAAGGGCGTGCACCATATTTTTTATCAAAGCCTTTATCAGCTATGTAATCTTTTGCTTTGTTGCTTAGCTTTAAAGTATAGCCTAAATCTAAGATTCTATGCAACAATTTGTCTAATTCTATATCTATAATTGAATGAATATCTTTTCTTTCTAAGGCATTAAAAACTATTACATCATCAATTCTATTTAAGAATTCAGGAGCAAAAGATTTTTTTAAAGCTCCTTCAATAATTCCTTTGGCATATTCATCTGATTGTTCTTGTTTAGCTGCAGTTCCAAAACCAACTCCAGCACCAAAGTCTTTCAATTGGCGAGCGCCAATGTTGGAGGTCATGATGATGATGGTATTTCTAAAATCTATTGTTCTACCTAAGCTATCTGTAATGTGTCCATCGTCTAAAATTTGTAGTAACATGTTAAAAACATCTGGATGTGCTTTTTCAATTTCGTCTAATAAAACAACAGCATATGGTTTTCTTCGAACCTTTTCAGTTAATTGACCACCTTCTTCATAACCAACATATCCCGGAGGTGCTCCAATTAATCTAGAAATCGCAAATTTTTCCATGTATTCACTCATGTCTATTCTAATTAAAGAATCATCAGAGTCAAATAGTTCTTTGGCTAATACTTTAGCTAGTTGTGTTTTACCGACCCCTGTTTGACCAAGAAATATAAACGAACCAATGGGTTTGTCTGGATCTTTTAAGCCAACTCTGTTTCGCTGTATTGCTTTTACAACTTTGATAACGGCCTCATTTTGTCCAATCACCTTTCCTTTAATCATTTGAGGTAATTCTCCTAATCTGTGACTTTCAGCTTCGGCAACTCTATTTACAGGAATTCCTGTCATCATAGATACCACTTCCGCCACATTGTCTTCTGTTACAACTTCTCTATTTAACTTAGAATCATCTTCCCATTCTTGCTGAGCAGAATGTAATGCAGCCTCAAGATTCTTTTCATCATCACGTAATTTTGCTGCTTCTTCATATTTTTGGCCATTAACAGCTTTTGTTTTCCGATCTCTAATAACAGTCAATTGTTTTTCTAATTCCAATACCTGCTCAGGAACCACAATACTAGTAATATGAATTCTAGATCCAGATTCGTCTAAAGCGTCAATAGCTTTGTCTGGCAAATACCGATCTGTCATGTATCTATTTGTTAATTTTACACATGCATTAATTGCTTCGTCAGTAAAACTAACATGATGGTGGGCTTCATATTTTTCTTTTATGTTGTGTAATATCTGTATAGTTTCTTCTACACTTGTTGGATTCACAATTATTTTTTGAAAACGTCTTTCTAAGGCCCCGTCTTTCTCAATATTTGTTCTGTATTCATCTAAAGTTGTGGCGCCAATACATTGAATTTCGCCTCTTGCTAAGGCAGGTTTGAGCATGTTAGAAGCATCTAAAGATCCAGTTGCGCCACCGGCACCAACAATGGTGTGAATCTCATCAATAAATAAAATGATATCTTCATTTTTCTCCAGTTCGTTCATCAACGCTTTCATTCGTTCTTCAAACTGTCCTCTGTATTTTGTTCCAGCAACCAAACTAGCTAGATCTAGAGATACAATTCTTTTATCAAAAAGAATACGAGAAACTTTTCTGTTAATGATTCGTAAAGCTAATCCTTCGGCTATGGCAGATTTACCTACTCCGGGCTCTCCAATTAGCATTGGATTATTTTTTTTACGTCTACTTAAAATTTGAGAAACACGTTCAATTTCTTTGTGTCGACCTACAACAGGATCTAATTTTCCAGTTTCTGCCAAAAAAGTCAAATCTCTACCAAAATTATCCAATACGGGTGTTTTAGACTTTTTGTTAGTTTTTCCTTTTTGAGTTTGATCGTAAGGATTGGATTTTTCAGAAGCAAACTCATCATCTTTAGATGGAGTTTCAGCTATAGGATTGGTGGGCAGATCATCATCTGTGTCTTGTGTATGTAGTTCTTTATAAAGCGCTTTTGCTTGATCGTAATCAACATCATATTTGTTTAATAATTTTGTTGATGGATCATTTTCGTTTCTGAGTATACAAAGTAACAAGTGAGCAGTGTCAATGGCATCACTTTGATATAGTTTAGCTTCTAAGAAAGTAGTTTTTAAAGCTTTTTCTGCTTGTCTAGTTAAGTGAAGACTTTTTTTCTTATTTCCTTCACTAATACTTGGAGCTGCAGGGTTTAATTGCTCAAGTTTTCTTCTTACCAAATTTAAGTCTATTTCAAATGTTGCTAGAATTTCAATTGCTTTTCCATCTCCTTTTCTGATCAAACCAAGAAGTAGGTGTTCAGTTCCAATGAAGTCATGACCTAATCTTAGGGCCTCTTCTTTACTAAAAGTTATCACATCTCTTACCTTGGGTGAAAAATTATCGTCCATATATTGGGTTTATCTATTTGTAAATTTAATCCTTTTTTCAATAAAAAATTACAAAAAGAATGCCATCAGTAGAAAACTGACATTTTGACCTTAAAAATATCATCAGAAAGGCTTGTAAATCAAGTGTGTAATTAAACTAAAGAATTTATTAAAAAATGTTAATAACTATAGGCTTTTACGCTAGTAATATGTTTGTTGAAAAATTGTAAATATGGTATCTTGCTTGTTATTAAAAATTAGTATAAAAATAACAATATTTTTAGCATATGGAAGAGGGAGAAAAGTTGATTCCGATTAACATAGAAGAGCAGATGAAATCTGCATACATTGATTACTCAATGTCTGTAATTGTTTCCAGAGCATTACCTGATGTTAGAGATGGTTTGAAGCCAGTTCATAGAA
>CAZAIL010000053.1:0-13254 GCA_964485155.1 uncultured Flavobacterium sp. | reverse complement strand
GAAGACGATTTTATTACAATAAATAGTCAAGATGAAAATCATCAAAATAAATATATTGTCTTAATTGATCCATTAGATGGTTCTTCAAATATAGATGTAAATGTTTCTGTTGGTACTATTTTTTCTATTTATAGACGTATTACTCCTGTTGGAACTCCTGTTCAATTAAAAGATTTTTTACAAAAAGGAAATCAGCAAGTTGCTGCTGGTTATATTGTTTATGGAACCTCCACCATGTTGGTATATACTACAGGAGATGGTGTAAACGGATTTACCTTAAACCCTGCTATAGGAAGTTATTATTTATCGCATCCTGATATGCAGTTTCCTGAAAACGGAACGATATACTCTGTAAACGAAGGAAATTATATTCATTTTCCGAAGGGAATTAAAAACTATATAAAATATTGCCAAGAAGAGGAAGGGAATAGGCCCTATACCAGTAGATATATTGGATCATTAGTTTCTGATTTTCATAGGAATATGATTAAGGGGGGGATTTATATGTACCCTAAAAGTTCTAAGAACTCAAATGGTAAACTTCGTTTATTATACGAATGCAATCCAATGGCTTTTATAGCAGAACAAGCAAATGGTAAAGCTAGTGACGGTTTTACAAGAATTATGGATATTGAACCTACAGAACTTCACCAGCGTGTTCCTTTTATCTGTGGAAGTAAGAGCATGGTCAACAAAGCTGAAGATTTTATGACAGCAGCTACATAACCTTTATTTATACTGTTATCAATTATCGGAAAGTGAAGTTCTTGTCTGCATCATTATTAATGGTTAAATTTGTAGAAGTTATTAATTAAGAACACTTAAAAATTTAAAAAATATGGCTTTCGAATTACCAGAATTAGGATATGCATATGACGCATTAGAACCTAACATAGATGCAAGGACTATGGAAATACACCATAGCAAACACCATAACGGATACACTACAAAATTAAATGGCGCAATTGCTGGAACAGATTTAGAAACATCATCTATAGAAAATATCTTAGGAAACTTAGATATGAATAATGGGGCTGTTAGAAATAATGGTGGTGGTTTTTACAATCATTCTTTATTTTGGTCTGTAATGAATCCTAACAATTCAGGAGAATTAACAGGAGAATTAAAAGAGGCTATCATGACTAAATTTGGTTCTTTTGATGCTTTTAAAGATGCTTTTTCTAACGCAGCAGCAACTCAGTTTGGTTCTGGTTGGGCTTGGTTATGTGTTCATCCTGGTGGAAAAGTAGAAGTTTGTTCTACTCCAAACCAAGACAACCCATTAATGCCTGGTGTTACTTGTGGCGGAACTCCAATACTAGGAATTGATGTTTGGGAGCATGCTTACTACTTAAACTATCAGAATAGACGTCCAGACTATATCAATGCATTTTTTAATGTAATCAACTGGAATGAAGTTGCTAGTAGATATGCAGCCAATAAATAAGATTTTTTTAATCATATCTTTATTAAAAAGCAAAAAGCACCCAATTGGGTGCTTTTTTATATTTGTAGTTATTTTTTAATAAGCTCTCTTATTATTTCCTTCATAAAAATTAATAAATGCCTCGTTTACAACTCTATGCCCACCATCTGTTGGATAGTCTCCTGTAAAATACCAATCACCTAAATTATCTGGACACGCTCTGTGTAAATTATCAACTGATTGATAAATAACCTCAACCTCAGCATTTATATCGTTTGTTTTTAGCATTTGAGCAATTTTTTCGGAAACTTGTTCTGTGGTAAATGGTGTGTAAATTTCTTTTACATAATTAATAATTTCAGCATCTTCCTTTTCTCGTTGATCAATTGCTTTTTTATACACTGTATCTACAATATGATATTGATTTGTTTCTTTTAATAATTCTAAAGCTGCCTTAAAGGCAATAAAGTCCTCAATTCTTGCCATATCAATTCCATAACAATCTGGATAACGAATCTGTGGTGCAGAGGAAACTACCACAATTTTCTTAGGACTTAACCTGTCTAGAATTTTAATGATGCTTTTTTTTAAGGTGGTACCTCTAACAATACTATCATCAATAATAACCAAGTTATCGGTAGGTTTTACAACTCCGTAGGTAACATCGTAGACATGTGCTACCAAATCATCTCTGCTACTATCATCAGCAATAAACGTTCTTAGTTTAGCATCTTTAATTGCTATTTTTTCAAAACGTGGTCTTTCTGATAAAATTTCTGTTACTCTTTGAGCTGATAATGATTTCCCTCCAGATAATATTTTTGTAGTTTTTTGTTCGTTTAAGATATCTTCTGCAGCTTCAGTCATTCCATAAAAAGAGGTTTCTGCAGTGTTTGGTATGAATGAAAAAACACTGTTAGAAATATCATTATCTATAGATTTTAATATTTGAGGAAAAACAAATTTTCCCAAATTTTTACGTTCTTGATATATAGAAGCATCACTTCCTCTAGAAAAGTAAATACGCTCAAATGAGCATGATTTTTTTTCTCTAGGCTCCAATACTTTTTTAATAGAGGTAACCCCACTCTTTTTTATAATAAGTGCATGACCTCTTTCCAATTCTTGAACATCTTCAATAGCTACATTAAATACTGTCTGAATTACGGGTCTTTCTGAAGCTACAACAACAACCTCATCGTCTTCAAAGAAATAAGTAGGTCTAATTCCGTTTGGGTCTCTTAAAACAAATGCATCTCCGTGACCCACTAAACCCGCCATGGCATAACCACCATCCCAGTTTTTAGAAGATCTTTTTAAGACGTTCTGTAAATCTAAATTTTCTTCAATAAATGGTGAAGCATCTTTTTTATTAAATCCTTTTTCTTTTGCTTCTAAATATAATTTGGAAACTTCCTCCTCTAAAAAGTGTCCTATTTTTTCCAAGACTGTTACCGTGTCTGTGAACTCTTTTGGGTGTTGACCTAATTCAACCAATTCTTCTAATAACTGTTTAGAGTTGGTCATATTAAAATTACCTGCAACAATTAAATTTTGATGTTTCCAATTACTTTGACGAAGAAATGGATGCACACTTTCTATGCTATTTTTTCCAAAAGTACCATAACGAACATGTCCTAAAAATAAATTGCCTACGTAAGGTAAATTTTCTTCTTGCCAAGCAACATCATCTAATTTATCTTGGTTCTTTTCTAAAACACCATTTAAACGCTCATTTATTTGAGCAAAAATATCTTGTATTGGTTGAGACTTATTAGATCTTACTCTGCTAATATACCTTGTTCCTGGCGAAATATTAAATTTCACACTTGCAAAACCTGCACCATCTTGACCTCTATTGTGCTGTTTTTCCATTAACAAATACATTTTATTAATTCCGTAAAAAGCAGAACCATATTTGTCTTTATAAAATTGTAATGGTTTTTTTAATCGTACTAAAGCAATTCCACATTCATGTTTAATAGCGTCGCTCATAGTTTGGTCATGTTATTTAAAATAAAAAAATCCGCGCAGAGGCGGATGTTGTTTTATACTAATTTAATATCGAACTGTGTTAATTCTTTAAAAATTTTTAATCTGTCTTGGACTTCATTATTATGTAAGTCTTGCATTCGTTCTGTGCCAAATTTCTCTACACAAAAGGAGGCTAAATTTGATCCATAAATAACAGCTCTTTTCATATTTTCAAAAGAGATATCTTCTGTTTTGGCTAGATATCCAGAAAATCCTCCTGCAAATGTATCTCCAGCTCCTGTAGGATCAAAAACTTCTGCTAATGGTAATGCTGGTGCATAAAACATTTTCCCTTCGTTAAATAACAAAGCTCCATGTTCTCCTTTTTTAATAACTACATATTTAGGGCCCATTTCATGAATCTTTTTTGCAGCATTCACCAATGAATATTCACCGCTTAATTGACGAGCCTCTTCATCATTAATTGTAATTACATCTACTCTTTTTAAAACTGAATGCAAATCTTCTAGAGCAGCATCCATCCAAAAATTCATAGTATCTAAAATAACTAATTTTGGTTTTTTATCCAGTTGATCTAACACAGAATTTTGTGTTAATGGATGTAAATTACCAAGCATAACAATTGATGCATCTTTAAATGCTTTTGGAACTACTGGGGCAAAATCTGCTAACACATTTAACTCGGTGACTAAGGTATCTCTTGAGTTCATATCATTATGATATCTTCCACTCCAAAAAAATGTTTTCCCTTCTTTTACAATTTCAACACCCTCCGTATTAATACCTCTTTCATTCATCATATCTAAATATGATTGTGGGAAATCTCCACCAACAACAGAAACAACACCGGTTTGTACTCCAAACTGTGACGCAGCTAAACCAACAAAAGTACCTGAACCTCCTAAAATTTTATCTGTTTTGCCAAACGGAGTTTCTATGGCATCAAATGCAACAGTTCCAACTGCTAATAGTTTACTCATTTCTTGTTTTTTTACTGTAAATTTGTATGGGGATGTACAATCGTTTCTAAGAGTTCAAAAATAAGTTTTAAAAATGACAATTAAAGAAATACAAGAAGAAATAATTGAGGAGTTTGATCTATTTGATGATTGGATGGAGCGGTATGAATATCTCATAGAAATAGGTAAGTCACTTCCTATTATTGACCAACAATACAAACTAGATGAAAACATTATTAAAGGATGTCAATCTAAAGTTTGGCTATATTCTAAAATGAATGGTTCTAAAATTGATTTTAGCGCAGATAGTGACGCTATTCTAACTAAAGGACTAGTAGCTTTGCTATTACGCGTCTTTACAGATCAAACCCCTAAAGATATCCTGGCGGCAGACACTCTTTTTATCGATGAGATTGGACTTAAAGAACATTTGTCACCAACCAGAGCAAATGGACTGGTTTCAATGCTCAAACAAATAAAACTCTATGCCATAGCCCAACAAGCAAATACCTCTAATTAATCGTATCTTTGTAAAGCAAAATTTTTAAAATGACAGAAGAAGTAGTTCAAGAAATAGGAGATAAAATAGTAGGTGTTTTAAAGACAATTTACGATCCTGAAATTCCTGTAGATATTTATGAATTAGGATTAATATACGATGTTTTTGTGAATGAAAAAAATGATGCAAAAATACTGATGACATTGACATCGCCTAACTGTCCTGTTGCTGAAAGTCTTCCTGTAGAAATTGAAGATAAAGTAAAATCTTTAAAAGAGATCAACAACGCTGAAGTTGAAATTACTTTTGATCCTACTTGGACACAAGAAATGATGAGTGATGAAGCAAAACTAGAACTAGGAATGTTGTAAAAACATTCAATCTACTATTAAGAATACTTTCAATGTCAGACGAAATTATAAATAAAGTTTCAAACAGCAAACTAATCAATATTGATCTAGAAGAGTTTTATCCTGATGGAGAGCGAGTACTTTTTGACATCAAAGACTGGTTATTTGAGGGAATTATCTTAAGAGAAAAAGATTTTAGAGCATCTGTAAAAGATCACAACTGGTCTGGCTACAAAAACGCTTTTGTCGCTCTTACATGTTCTGAAGATGCTATTATTCCGTCATGGGCTTACTTATTACTAGCATCAGAATTGTCTGCTTTTGCAAAAAAAGTTGTGGTTGGTAATTTAGAGCTTCTAGAAACAGTCTTGTTTCAAGAGGTGATACAGAATTTAAATATTGAACCGTTTAAAGACAAACCAATTATCATTAAAGGTTGCGCACAAAAACCTATACCTTCCTCTGCTTTCACTATGTTAATTCAGAAATTACAGCCCATAGCAAAAACCATAATGTATGGTGAAGCTTGTTCTACAGTACCCTTATATAAAAGAAAAAAATAAAAATTTTATTTTTTTATCTTTTTTTATTTCCTAAATTGGTTATTATAAAATACAATTCTATTTAAAAAATTTAATACCTCCAAATGAAAAATATATTTATTGCATGTGCGTTTTTGATGAGTATCTCAATTTTAGCACAAGAAAAAAAAGCAGATTCCACTGCTAACTGGACAAAAAAAGGAGTAGTTAGTTTATTATTTAATCAAGCTTCATTTTCCAACTGGATATCTGGAGGAGAGAATGCTATTTCTGGAACAGTTAGCATCAACTACGATTTTAATTATAAAAAAGGTAATTGGGCTTGGGACAATAAAATAATTACCAAATATGGAATTAGTAATATCAGCGGAACCGGAGCAAGGAAAACAGATGATCAATTCGAAATTAATTCCTTAATCTCAAAAAAAACCTCCACTAATTGGTCGTATTCATTTTTTGCCAACATTCGAACTCAATTCACAACAGGCTATGATTATTCAACACCTGAAAAGACCTCAACCTCAGACTTCTTCGCCCCAGGCTATGTTACTTTAGGGCCAGGTTTAATCTATAAAAAATCTGATAATTTTAATATTAACTTAGCTCCTATCACTTCCAAAGCTACCTTTGTAAGTACTTATTTTTCAGGGCAGTATGGAACAAAAGCTGGAGAAACATCTCTTTATCAAGTGGGTTTTTATGCGTCTATCTATTACAAAGCAACTTTAATGGAAAATATAACTATTGAACATATCTTCAATACATATGCCAATTATCTAGAAGAACCACAAAATATTGATATTAACTATCAAGTAAATCTTATCATGCAAATCAACAAGTATTTATCTACCAACCTAAACCTTCATATGATTGTTGATGATAACGCTTCTACTGCTGTTCAATTTAAACAGTTATTTGGATTAGGAGTAAATTACATATTCTAGCATTAGTTTTAAGAACAAAATAAAACCCTGAGAATTGAAATTCTTAGGGTTTTTATTTTAATATCTTTACCATTTAAAATTTATTAATGACGCTATTACTTGTTTACGCAACAGTTTCAATATTTTTCTCTTTCCTATGCTCCATCCTTGAAGCTGTTTTATTAAGTGTAAGTGGAACATTTATCAACTTAAAGAAAAAAGAAGGACATTCCTACGCTGTAGTTTTAGAACGACTAAAGAAAGATGTAGACAAGCCTCTTATTGCCATTTTAACACTCAATACCATTGCACACACAGTTGGTGCAATTCTAGTTGGAGTACAAGCAGAACAACTCCCTTATAAAATAGAGTTTTTAGGGATTAATATTGTAGGAATTGTATCTGCTATTATGACCTTATTAATACTGGTGGTTTCTGAAATTATTCCTAAAACTATTGGTGCATCTTATTGGAAACAGTTGGCAAACTTTACTTCAAAAGCATTGCTAGTTTTAATTTTTCCTTTAAAATATACTGGAATTTTATGGCTACTTCAACTTACAACAAGTTTAATTGGAGGTAAAGGGCACGGCAGTGTTTTAAGTAGAGAAGATTTTACTGCAATGACTGAAATTGCAGAAAAAGAAGGGGTTTTTCAAGCCTCAGAAAGTACCGTTATTAAAAACTTGCTAAACTTTAAAGAAGTTAGAGTGCGAGATATTATGACACCAAGAACGGTTTTAAAATCTGCCAATGAACAACAAACTATTCAAGGTTTTTATGATGAGCATCCACTATTGCGCTTTTCTAGAATTCCAATTTACACAGAAAGTCTAGATAATATTACGGGGTATTTTCTAAAAGATCAATTATTAGAAGCCATTATTAAAGGACAAGGAGATCAACCTTTAAAAAATATCAAGCGTACTATTTTAATAACAGAAAGAGATTTACCAATTCCTAGTTTATTTGATAAATTAATAGATGAACGAGAACATATAGCTTTGGTAGTAGACGAATATGGTTCTGTAAGTGGCTTGGTTACACAAGAAGATATGATTGAAACCTTACTTGGTTTAGAAATCATGGACGAAAGTGATACGGTTGAAGATTTGCAACTTTTAGCCAGAAAAAGTTGGGAACGTCGCGCAAAACGTTTGGGAATTATTGAAGACCTAACTACTGAAGATTAATTTATTCTTCCTTGTATTCATAGTATAAAAAATCATTATAAGGAAACCGTTGAATATGAATCTCTTTTACTTCTTCATAGGTAGTTTCTTTAAAGGCATCTAAATTTTCTTTATTTAACGCTGAAATAAATATAGACGTATTCTTTTCACCACCCATCCACGTCTTTTGCCAATCTTCTAGAGAATAGTGAGCTGAAGTTTTTTCAGTAACCAAATCATCTTCATCAATAGTATCATAGGTGTACGCATCTATTTTATTAAAGACCATCACAGTTGGTTTATCTGCACAATGAATTTCGTTTAGAATAGTATTTACAGAGGCAATATGATCTTCAAAATTAGGATGAGAAATATCTACAACATGCAATAATAAATCTGCTTCACGAACCTCATCTAAGGTAGACTTAAATGATTCTACTAACTGAGTAGGTAGTTTTCTGATAAAACCAACTGTATCTGTCATAAGAAAAGGAATGTTTTTAATCACTACTTTTCTAACCGTTGTGTCTAGCGTTGCAAATAATTTATTTTCAGCAAAAACATCACTTTTACTAATCACATTCATCAAGGTAGATTTCCCAACATTGGTATAGCCTACTAAAGCTACACGAACCATTTTTCCACGATTTTTACGTTGCACAGCCATTTGTTTGTCTATGACCGTTAATTTCTTTTTTAGGACTGCAATCTTGTCACGTATAATACGTCTATCTGTTTCTATCTCTGTTTCACCAGGTCCACGCATTCCAATACCCCCTTTTTGTTTGTCTAGGTGTGTCCATAATTTTGTTAATCTAGGTAACAAGTATTGATGCTGCGCTAGTTCAACTTGTGTTTTTGCCGAACTTGTTTGAGCTCTTTGTGCAAAAATATCTAGAATAAGATTGGTTCTATCTAAAATTTTACAATCCAGAATTTTTTCAATATTTCTTAATTGAGCCGGAGACAATTCATCATCAAAAATTGCTGTTCCAATACCATGACTATCAATATAAGCTCTTACTTCCTCAAGCTTTCCGGTTCCTAAAAATGTTTTTGGATGTGGTTTTTCTAATTTTTGAACAAAGCGTTTTACAACAACTCCACCAGCAGTGTCTGTTAAAAACTCTAATTCATCTAAGTACTCTTTAGATTGGGTTTCGTTTTGTAACTGTGTAATTACACCAATTAAAACGGCTTTTTCTGAAATAGCTTCTCTTTGGTCAATCATAAGTTGCAAAGGTACTAAGAAATCTAATTGAAAGGTCTAAAAAAGTAGGGTATAGAAGAGTTGAAATTATTCTTCTTTTTTCATTTCACCAAGCAATGTCTTATCGTTAATAATGTATTTTTTATACTTCCCATCTTTGTATCTCCAATAGATAAAAGCAGGCATAAAAATAAACGAAAGATACATCACTCCCAATCCCATTACAATGGGTCCTTTTGGATGTTCTGTAGATTCTAGGTAGTAACCTAAAAGCATCCAAAGAATAAAAATAATAAAGAGTATTTTTAGCACTAATTTCATAAAGACAAAACTACAAAAAGTTCTACCTTTAAATAAAACTTTTTTTTAATGAGAAATCTATCATTCATATTCCTGTTTTTGGCAATTACCTCCTGTCTATCCAATCAAAAAAAAGACGTAAAATCAACCAAAAAAATAACTGTGATTGCTCATAGAGGAGCTTCTGCATATGTACCTGAACATACCTTAGCATCTAAGGTAATGGCTCATGCTATGCAAGCAGATTATATTGAACAAGATATAGTTTTGAGTAAAGATGATGTTCCTATTGTAATTCACGATATTTTACTAGATGATGTTACAAATGTTTCAGAAAGATATCCAGCCAGAAAAAGAGAAGATGGTCAGTATTATGTGATTGACTTTACTTTTGAAGAAATTAAAACCTTGGAGGTTACCGAACGTTTTGATTCAGAGACAGGTCTTCAAATTTACCCAAATAGATTTCCTAAAGGAACAAGTTCTTTTCGGTTGCATTCTTTACAAGATGAAATTGAACTGATTCAAGGCCTCAATAAAAGCACCGGCAAAAATATTGGAATATATCCTGAAATTAAAAACCCTAAATTTCATCACAAAAACGGAAAAGATATTTCAAAAATTGTGCTGAATATTTTATCTCATTACGGTTATAAAACTAAAAATGACATGTGTATTCTTCAATCTTTTGATGCAAAAGAGTTAGTACGAATAAGAAAAGAATTGAAGTCTGAATTGTTTTTAGTTCAATTAATGGAGTTTCCTGAACAAAAAACACTTCTAGAGTTTTATGCAAGTTATGCAGATGGCATAGGCCCTTGGTACAAGCACCTTATCTCCTCAAAGACAGCTGATGGTTTTTCGTTTACTTCTTTAGTTGAAGATGCTCACAAACTAGATCTAGTTGTTCATCCCTACACGTTTAGAGAGGACCAATTAGATGAATTTGATTCTTTTGAACAAATGATTGATGTTATTATATATCAAGCAGGGGCTGATGGTGGTTTTACAGATTTTCCTGACAGAATGAAAGAGGTTTTACAAGTAAAATTATGAGTTTGTTAGCTCAATTAATTTATTCCTATACGCTGTTAGTAATTTAGATTTTGAAATAAAGCCTAGGTATTTTTGATTTTTAATTACGGGTAAATTCCATGCTCCAGATCCTTTAAATTTTTCCATGATAGTTTCCATAGAATCATCATAAAAAATAATATTTGGAGGTGATTTCATAAAGAGAGAAACTGTTGTGTTTTCGTACAAGCTTTGATCAAACATTACAGATCTCACATCATCTAATAAGACTATTCCTAAAAATTGCTCGGCTTCATCTACCACTGGAAAAATATTTCTACTAGATTTAGAAACCCCTTTTCTAAGCATCTCTCCAAGGGTCATTTCAGTTGATATTTTTATAAAATCTGTCTCTATAACTCTGTCTATATTTAGCATCATGAGCGCATTCTTGTCTTTATCATTTGTAATGAGTTCGCCTCGTTTTGCAAGTTCTGCTGTGTAGATAGAATTTGGTACAAAATATTTTGTAAAGCCAAAAGAAATGGTGGCTACTAACATTAGAGGAACAAACAAATCATATCCGCCTGTAATTTCAGCAATCAAGAAAATTGCCGTCAAAGGAGCATGTAATACTCCAGCCATGAGACCTGTCATCCCTAGTAAGGTAAAGTTAGCTTCTGAGACCTTAAACCCAAACTGGTTGATGGCCTTTGCAACTGCATTACCTAATGTACTTCCCATAAATAATGTAGGAATAAAAATTCCTCCAACACCCCCTGCTGCAAAAGTTGTAGTCATAGCGATGGCTTTAAAAACTGCAATAATTAGCAGTATTACAATCACCATCCAAATATTGTTGAAATCTATTTGATATTGAATGCCACTCAGCGCTGCTTCAGTTTTTCCGTTGAGTAAATTATTAATTAGTCCGTAGCCTTCTCCATACAATGGTGGGAATAAGTACAACATAAACCCAATAGCGATTGCAGCAATTCCAATCTTTTTATAGGCATTTGAAAACCGCGAAAAAAATCGTGTAATTAAAAAGTAAATTTTAGAAAAGTAGACAGAAGCAATACCTGTTGCTAAGCCTAACAATACATAGAATACAATATCTTTTACCCGCCATGCATCTAGCAATTCAAAACTAAATAAGACGTCTGTTCCTCTAAAAAAATAAGAGGTAATAACAGCAGCAATAGAAGCCAAGAGCAAAGGCACTAAAGAGGCAAAAACTAAGTCTAAACTAAATATTTCTATGGCAAAAACAATGGCTGCTACTGGTGCTTTAAACATAGAAGACATAGCTCCTGCTGTCGCACAGCCAATTAATAACATTCTTGTTTTGGCATTCATATGAAACAAGCTTGCAACATTAGACCCCAAGGCAGCTCCTGTACTTACTGCAGGGCCTTGCAATCCAACAGACCCTCCAAAGCCAACTGTAATTGGCGCTACTAAAAGTGAGGCAAACATTTTGTAACGCTCTATAATTCCACTTCGTTTAGAAATAGAATACAAGGTGGTAGAAATACCATGGCCTATTTCTTTTTTAATGAAGTTCTTTTTAATCAGATATACGAGCCAAACCCCTATAATCGGAAAAATAAAATACAATGAATAGTAGTAATTTTTTATAAATCCACCCTCTAAAACAGATTGAATAAATAGTGTAAGATATTTTAATAGAACTGTTCCTAAACCTGCTAAAAATCCAACAAGAATACTTAACACCAATATAAACTGCCGCTCGGAGATGTACTTATATCTCCATATCAAAATTTTAGTAAAAATGTTTCGCTTTTTGGTGAACATTATAGGTTATTGCTAATCATATCTTTGTCTTGTGATTAAAAAGTCTGTGCCTAAATATTTTGATTCCTTATTGTAATACCAGGCGCGTTTTTTTGGCAGTTTAATTCCATTTATAGTTTCTAAGTCTGACAATAAAATAAATTCACCGTCATTTTTCTCCTCTTCATGATAAAACTGATAGACTTCCATAGCATAGGTTGATGGATCAAAATAAAAATACCAAGTATCTTTTCCTACCTCTTTTTCATAAGTAGCTTTTAGCACTAAATAATTTTTTCCATTAAACTCCTTTAAAATTACAGTCTCATCAATAATAGTTCCTGCATCTTTGAGTTTCATTGGCAATCCGTATAAATAGGTGTAATAATTTTGATACATAAAGGCACGATTACAACTTAAGTTGTTGCTTTTTTTTTCTTCCTCTGTGGGTGTTTTTCCATTAAACTGAATATCACAAGCATCTTTGGTTACACTATAAACTGTTGTTTTATCTCCTTGAGAGGCTTTTACATAAAAAGACTGGTTGGGCAAGTCTATTCTAATTTCACTAGTTCTTTTAGGCTTGTTTGGGGCTTCCATGGTTACAAACAAAGACCCTGTAAATGTTTTCCAATTATTATTAGGGTCGTGAAACTGAATGGCTTTATCTAATAGTTGTGTTCCTGTGATTTCTTGTGCGAAAAACTGATTGGTTGAGTATATAGTCAGCAGAAGTAAGATGATTTTTTTCATATTTCAAGGTAATAAAAAATCTCGCTATTGCGAGATTTTATTTTATTCTTGAATATCTAATTTGATATTCAATTCTTTTAATTGTGTATCATCTATTGTGGCTGGTGAATCTATCATCACATCTCTACCAGAGTTGTTTTTAGGAAAAGCAATAAAATCTCGTATGGTTTCTTGCCCTCCTAAAATAGACACCAATCTATCCAATCCAAAAGCGATACCACCATGAGGTGGCGCACCATATTCAAAAGCATCCATTAAGAATCCAAACTGTGCTTTTGCCTCTTCATCAGAAAAACCAAGTTTCTTTAACATAA
>CAZAIL010000052.1:0-13289 GCA_964485155.1 uncultured Flavobacterium sp. | reverse complement strand
TAATGGCACTCCAAGCAGCAGCATCATATGCATCTAATGGTGGTGCTATATTTTGTTTTGCAGATTCTACAAAGGCATTCAATACAAAGAAATCCATTCCTCCATGTCCAGAACCTTGAGCGTATTCACCATATTTTTTCCACAGAGGATGATCATATTTCTCTAACCATGGTTTTGCCTCATCCCAACGATGGGGTTCTGAAATTCCATCTATATAAATTCTACTCCCGTCAACTTCCCAAAGACCTTCACTTCCCTGAACACGAAAACCAAGAGAATACGGTCTAGGAGAATTACAATCGTGAGTTACTATGATTGTTTCTCCGTTAGCAGTTTCTATTGTAGACGTGATGATATCTCCTTGTTTAAATTTTAATTTTGCATTTGGATGGTCTGCACCTCCATTATCAACAATATATTTATTTAAACCAACAGCTTTAGAAGCATGAGAGGTCATCGACATAAATCGATTCCCTTTATTTATATTACACATGGTAGCAATAGGCCCAACCCCATGAGTTGGATAGACATCTCCATTACGAAGTAATGAATGTTGTGTTCGCCATTTCGATTCTGAAATCCCTTTTTCTCCAAACTCTACTCCTTTTCCATAGGGTGTAATTCCGTCATTTAATTTTACAAAGCGTAAATCATGTTGATAGCCACAGCGAAAATGAAGCAATTCACCAAATACATTTTGTCTGACCATATTTAATACAGCCATAATATCGCGACGATAATTTACATTTTCTAAAATCATCAAATGTGATCCTGTTTGTTCATGTGTATTCACTAAATCCCAACATTCCTCTATTGTATTTGCTGCAGATACTTCTACACCAGTATATTTTCCTGCTAGCATAGCATCTTTGGCCATACGCGTATGCCATAACCAAGGAGTCGATATAATTACAGCATCTATAGAAGCATCCTCTAATAGATTTCTGTAATCTAATGTATCTTTTCCATAAGTTTTGGGTGATATCTGTCCTGCTTTTTTTAGAAGATCTAAGCAAATATCAATTCTTTTAGCATCTATGTCACAAATAGCAGAAATATGAATATCGTTACGTTGCAATAAATTACTAAGATGATTAGTACCTCTTAGCCCAACCCCAATAAGAGCTACGTTTAATTTTTCTTTACTTGTGTTTGACATGCCAAAAGCCATATTTGGAGCTAAAGCCAACCCTGCTCCTAGCAAAGTTGATGTTTTAACAAAGTCTCTTCTTGATTTCATTAGTTGATGTTTGTTCATAAAAATAACTATAAATTTTATTGTATGGTTCAATTAAATAAAAAAAGAGCTGTAATGTAACTTCTTTCAAACTAAGATAGAATTCTAAATACCAACTTAAAAAAAATTTATTTAGTGGCAGAGAAAAACATTTTTCTAGTAATCTCTACTGATTCAACAAAAGATAACTATTGTATTGTATAAATCTAATTTAACTTCTGAGTTGCGTTTGCTTGCTTTCACTTTTTTCGAGTATTTTTGTTGTATACTATGGTAACACAAGAACAACTCAAAAATCTTTCAGAAAGAGTCTCTAAATTAAAAGGCTATTTAGAAATCGACAAAAAACTGATTGAAATCTCAAATGAAGAAGAGAAAACATCAGATCCAAGTTTCTGGAACAATCCAAAAGAAGCAGAGGTTTTAATGAAATCTCTTCGTTTTAAGAAAAAATGGGTAAATGATTATAACAAAGCTGTTTCTTTAGATGAAGATTTACAGGTACTGTTTGATTTTTATAAAGAAGGAGAAGTTGAGGCTACTGAAATGGAGCAACAATATGAAAAAACTTCCTCTGTTATTGAAGATATTGAGTTTAAAAATATGCTTTCTGAAGAAGGTGATAGTTTTAGTGCTGTTATTCAAATAACTGCTGGGGCTGGTGGTACAGAAAGTTGTGATTGGGCAGAAATGTTGTTCAGGATGTATTCTATGTGGTCAGAAAAACAAGGATTTACATTAAAAACACTCAATTATCAATCTGGAGATTCTGCTGGAATTAAAACGGTTACTGTAGAAGTTGATGGAGATTATGCTTTTGGATGGTTAAAAGGAGAAAATGGTGTGCATCGATTGGTTAGAATCTCTCCATTTGATAGCAATGCCAAAAGACATACATCATTTGCTTCGGTTTATGTATATCCGGTTGCTGATGATTCTATTGAAATAGAAATAAACCCTGCTGATATAGAAATTACTACTGCTAGATCAAGTGGTGCTGGTGGTCAGAATGTTAACAAAGTTGAGACAAAAGTTCAGTTGACACACAATCCAAGTGGAATTCAAATTTCTTGTTCTAACTCTCGCTCACAACATGATAATAGAGCGACTGCTATGAAAATGTTAAAGTCTCAATTGTATGAAATTGAACTGCAAAAACAACAAGAAGCAAGAAACGATATTGAGGCTGGTAAAATGAAAAACGAATGGGGAAGTCAGATTCGTAACTATGTAATGCATCCTTATAAACTTGTGAAAGATGTTAGAACGGCTCATGAAACCGGTAATGTAGATGCTGTTATGGATGGGAATATCAATGCGTTTTTAAAAGCATTTTTAATGTTAAACGGACAGAAAGATCATTAATCACTATCCTAAAATTTATAAATGATAAAAATATATCATAATCCTCGTTGTAAAAAATCTAGAGAGGGCCTAAAGGTTCTTGAAGAAAGTGGTCAAAAATTTAAGATTGTAGAGTATCTAAAAACAACGCTATCTTTTAATGAATTGAAGTCAATTATTAATTTATTAGACATTACACCTATTGAATTAATTCGTAAGAATGAAGCCATTTGGAAAGATCATTACAAAGGAAAAATCTTAGATGATGATGAAATTATTTATTTAATGATAGAAAACCCAAAACTAATTGAAAGACCTATCGTTATCAACAAACAAAAGGCAATTATTGGTAGGCCTCCTGAAGATATAAAACAGGTACTTTAATCCTTTTTCTTTAACAGAATATTAACTACCACTCTTTAAACTTAGTAAGACATTTACAGTCGAAGTTAAAACTATCGACATTAATGAATAAAACTAATGTGCTTTTTGCAATTTTTGCAATTACTCTCTTAAGTGCTTTTAGTCAAAAGCCTAAAACTCCTCAAATTACCATTACAGGTATCATTATCGACTCTAACACCAAAAAACCTCTTGAGTACGCAACCGTGGTTTTAAAGGATGTTAAAACAAAACAACTTAGCGGAGGTATTACTGACGAAAATGGGAATTTTAATATTAAAGCAAATCTAGGAACATATGATATAAGTTTTGAGTTTATTTCTTTTAAGACGGTTACTATGCCCAATAAGGTTATTGATAAATTATTAGATTTTGGAACTATTAAACTTTCAGAAGACACCAACACATTAAACGAAGTTGTAATTATTGCAGAAAAATCAACTGTAGAAATACGCTTAGATAAAAGAATTTACAATGTAGGGAAAGACATGACCGTAAGAGGAGGATCTGCCTCTGATGTTTTAGATAATGTTCCCTCTGTTGATGTTGATGTAGAAGGGAATGTAAGTTTAAGAGGTAATGAAAATGTTAGAATATTAATTGACGGAAAACCCTCTGCGTTGGTTGGTTTGAGCGGAACGGATGCTCTACGTCAATTACCTGCAGATGCCATTGAAAAAGTTGAGGTAATTACCTCACCATCTGCTAGATATGATGCAGAAGGTACCGCTGGTATTTTGAATATTATACTCAGAAAAGGTGTTGCAACTGGCTTGAATGGTTCTATAAATACCACCATAGGAAATCCGACCGAATATAGAGTTGGATCAAATTTTAACTTTAGAACAAAAAAGATAAATTTTTTTACCAATTTAGGATACAGAAACAGTTCTGGGCCTGGAGAATTTTTCACAAATCTTTCTACTCTTGAAAACGGAATTATAAACAGCTCACGAATAGAAGACAGAAAGTTTGAAAGAAATAGAGATGGGTATAACATCAATTTAGGGTTGGAATATTTTATAAATAAAAAAAGTTCAATCACTGGAACATATTTTTTTAGGGATTCAGACAACAAAAACCTGTCTACTAATAACATTCGTGTTTTTGATGCAAGCGGTTTATTGAACGCATCTGATATTCGTGTTCAGGATGAAGATGAAATAGATACAACATTACAGTTTTCAATGAACTACACCAACAATATCAATAGTAGTGGACATAAGTTAACAATAGATTTTCAATATAGTGATAGTCAAGAAATAGAAACAGCTTTCATTAATGATTCGTTAGCTTTAGAAAATAATATAACTACAGAAGACTCTAAGAACACACTCATACAAACTGATTATGTTTTGCCTATAGGTGAAAATACACAATTTGAAATAGGGTATCGAGGAGAATTTGAAGATCTAACCTCTGATTTTTTAGTGACAAGAACTCCTGCTCTTGATTATAATCCTTCAAATAACCTTGTTTTTAAACAACATGTAAATGCTATGTACTCACAATTTGGAAGTAAAATAAATAAGTTTTCTTATTTATTAGGCTTACGAGCAGAGATTACAGATGTAAAAGTTAGACTTACAAATACCAATGAAAATTTTGATTACAAATACACAGAATTGTTTCCTACTATCAACGTAGGATTTGAAAGAACAGAAGATCAAAGCTTTACAGTTGGCTATAGCAGAAGACTAAGAAGACCTAGGTTTTGGTATTTGAATCCTTTTGAATCAAGAAGTAGTCAGAATGTGATTTACAAAGGAAACCCTGCATTGACGCCTACATTTACGAATTCTTTTGATACAGGGTTTTTACAAAAAATAGGAAAACTCACACTAAATTCATCTATCTATTTTCAACATTCAATTAATGCTATCCAAAGAGTTAGTCGCGATGAAATTAGATCACTAGATGGGGTAAATCAAGTCATAACAATCAGAGAACCGATTAATTTAGCAGTAGAAGATCGGTACGGTTTTGAGCTAACTGCGAATTACAACCCATCAAAAAAAGTAAGATTATCAGGAAGTTTCAATGTGTATCAACAAAAATCTAAAGGTCTTTATGAATATGATAAATTTACCATCGATGAAAGCACAGGAGATATCATTTCTACTCCTGAAACACAAGATTTAGGAAACACAAATAATAGTTGGTTTACAAGATTTAATGCTACTATTTCACTTCCTTGGAAGATTCAGATGCAAAACAGACTTTCTTACCGAGGACCAAGAAATACTGCTCAAAGTGAATCAAAAGGTATTTTTTCTGCCAACATAGCTCTAAGTAAAGATCTTTTTAAAGAAAAAGCAACACTGGTATTAAATGTAAGTGACCTCTTTAATTCAAGAAAGAGAAAATCAACAAACTACAATCCAAGTATAGAGAACCCAACTAGTATTAGTTATCAAGAATCGCAATGGAGGGTTCGTCAAATATCATTAAACTTTACGTATAGGTTTAATCAAAAAAAGAAGCAACAACGCGATAGAAGAGGTGGTGATGACTTTGGTGGTGGTGATGACTTTGGTACACCTTAGGGTTATTCATTAAAAAGGCAAACAAAAAAAGGCTCACTAAATAGTGAGCCTTTTTTTGTTTATATCTTAAAAGCTACTTTCCTTCTGCAGCTTTTTTTGCTTCTCTTTTTAATTTAAAGTTTTCCCAAATAGCACCAGCTAACCAATATGGAACCACAAAGGTTAATAAGAATATCAACAACCAGAAACCAGCTGTAAAAATAAACATAAATAAAACCAATCCTGAAAACTGAGAAAAATCTAACATTTTGTATTTTAACTTTGATTAATAATGCAAAAATAATGGATAATTTTAATTGAAACTAACATTTTACTAAATATTTCAATAAGAAAATACTCATAAATATTACTAACTGATTGTTGTGGATTTCGTAAATTTGTAATGTACAGTAAAACATACATCATGAAGTTTAGAATAGAGAAAGACACGATGGGTTCAGTTAAGGTTCCTGCTGATAAGTATTGGGGGGCACAAACCGAAAGATCTAGAAATAATTTCAAGATTGGACCAGCTGCTTCAATGCCATTAGAAATAGTTTATGGCTTTGCATATCTAAAGAAAGCTGCTGCCTACACCAATGCAGAATTGGGTGTTTTAACAATAGAAAAACGTGATTTAATTGCGTTGGTGTGTGATGAAATTTTAGCTGGCAAGTTAAACGATCAGTTTCCATTAGTTATTTGGCAAACAGGTTCAGGAACTCAATCTAACATGAATGTTAATGAAGTAATTGCCAATAGAGCGCATGAAATTGCTGGAAAAGTAATTGGAGAAGGAGAAAAAACGATTCAACCGAACGATGATGTAAATAAATCTCAATCTTCTAATGATACATTTCCAACTGGAATGCATATTGCTTCCTATAAAAAAATTATAGAAACAACAATACCTGGAATAGAACAATTAAGAAATACTTTACAGAAAAAATCAGAAGATTTTAGAAGTGTCGTAAAGATTGGTAGAACACATTTAATGGATGCCACTCCCCTAACACTAGGTCAAGAGTTTTCTGGTTATGTAGCTCAATTAAACTTCGGACTAAAAGCATTGCGTAATTCTTTAGACCATTTAAGTGAATTAGCCCTGGGAGGAACTGCTGTTGGAACTGGATTAAATACCCCAAAAGGGTATGATGTTTTAGTGGCGAAATATATTGCAGAATTTACACAGATGCCATTTATTACTGCTGAAAATAAATTTGAAGCCTTAGCAGCTCACGATGCATTGGTAGAAACTCACGGAGCCTTAAAACAAGTAGCCGTTTCCTTAAATAAAATCGCTAATGATATTCGCATGATGGCCTCAGGACCAAGATCTGGAATTGGAGAAATTACAATCCCAGCAAATGAACCTGGAAGCTCTATTATGCCCGGAAAGGTAAATCCAACTCAAGCAGAGGCAATTACGATGGTGTGTGCTCAGGTGATGGGTAATGATGTAGCGGTGACTGTAGGAGGAACTCAAGGTCATTATGAACTAAACGTTTTTAAACCAATGATGGCTGCCAATGTAATTCAATCTGCGCAACTCATTGGAGATGCTTGTGTTTCTTTTGATGTGAATTGTGTAGCAGGAATAGAACCAAATCATCCAAGAATTAAAGAATTATTAAACAATTCTTTGATGCTAGTTACTGCCTTAAATACTAAAATAGGATATTACAAAGCAGCTGAAATTGCAACTACAGCGCATGCTAACGGAACTACATTAAAAGAAGAAGCTGTGCGTCTAGGTTATGTTACACCTGAACAATATGATGAATGGGTTAAACCAGAAGATATGACTGGAAGCTTAAATTAGGGTTCTATTTCTATAAATACCTTTCTTTAAAAATTTTTATATGATGCTGTTGATGACCAGAAATCAGGTGTCCAATAGCCCTTACAGATATGATATTTCCTGAGGCAGTTCCCTTTCTGAATAAAGCTTCGTCAGGAAAGCTTTTGAATAATGATACTGAACTCGCTCTAACAAGTTTAAATTCACTCAACAAGTCTTCCAAATCTCTTGCATTTGCATTCACATTTTCAGTATAAAAATCATGATCAAAACCTTGTAATTCTGTAGAGTCATTTCTAGCAAAGCGCAAAGCTCTATAATTAAATATACGTTCTGTATCTATAATATGAACTAATAGCTGTTTAAGTGTCCATTTTCCTTCAGCATATATACAGTTGTTTTTCTTTAGGAGTAGCAGTCACTAATTCCTCCAAATGATTCCCAGTATCAATTAAATTTTCAATAATAGACTTCCCATTGGTTGATAAATCATCAATATAAATCTTAAAATAAGAATGGTATTCATTTGACAACAACATAGAGTTTTCTTTTTTTAATGTAAGTTTGTTTTACGAAAGTAAACAATCAATATGACAACCTTATTCATCAATATTAAAGAACTTATTCAAGTAAGAGATAAATCTGTAGATAAAGTTTCTGGAAAAGACATGAGTGTTTTACCAACAATTAAAAATGCCTTTCTTTTGATTGAAAATGAAATTATCTCAGATTTTGGTTCGATGGAGAAGTTAGGCATCACAAAAGCCGATACAATAATTGATGTAACAGGAAAGTTAATTTTGCCAACTTGGTGTGATAGTCATACTCACCTTGTTTTTGCTGATACTCGAGAAGAAGAGTTCGTAAACAGAATTAATGGCCTAAGCTATGAGCAAATAGCTCAAAAAGGTGGTGGAATATTGAACTCAGCAAAAAAACTACAAAACAAGCCCGAAGACGAACTCTATAATGATGCAGCGCTAAGGTTATCAAATCTAATCAAAACTGGAACAGGCGCCATAGAAATTAAGTCTGGCTATGGTTTAACTCTAGAAAGCGAACTAAAAATGCTGCGAGTAGTAAAAAGATTAAAAGAAAATTTTCCGCTTCCTATGAAAGCAACTTTTTTAGGAGCCCACGCGATACCGAATCTATTTAAAGAAAAAAGAGAAGCCTATATAAAATTAATTATAGATGAAATGCTTCCTGCAATAGCAGCACAAAAGCTTGCGGATTATATCGATGTTTTTTGTGAAAAAGGGTATTATTCACCTGATGAAACAAATCAAATTTTAAAAGCAGGCTTACAATATGGTTTAATACCTAAGATTCATGTTAATCAATTTAACGCAATTGGTGGTGTTAAAGTTGGTATCGATAATAATGCATTATCTGTAGATCATTTAGAAGTTTTAACAGATGAAGATCTTGTCTATCTAAGAGATTCACAAACAATGCCTGTATCACTTCCATCTTGTTCTTTCTTTTTGGGAATACCGTATACAAATGCTAGAAAAATTATTGATGCTAATTTACCGATGGCATTGGCTTCAGATTACAACCCTGGCTCAAGCCCTTCTGGAAACATGAATTTTGTAGTTTCTTTAGCTAGTATTAAAATGAAAATGACACCTGAAGAAGCTATAAATGCTGCTACTATTAACGGAGCCTATGCCCTTGGCTTATCTGACACTGTTGGAAGTATCTCTAGAGGTAAATTTGCTAATTTCATAATTACAAAACCAATAAAGTCTTATCGTTTTTTACCCTACAGCTTTACGGATAATTCCATTGAAAATGTATATATAAAAGGAATTAAATAATAGTAAATTGTCGTTTTTATTAAATAGTAAAATAGCTACCAGCTATTTTATTATAACTAGAATCCAATAAATTTTCTGTTATTTGCCTTTGAAAACAACAACTAACTTGTACCACAAAATTATCTCTTTTTTAGGCTATCTTTTCCAATCTAGAAATAAGCATGGTGTTCATTCCCCTTTTGTATTTAATTTAATAACCAACTGCTTGGGTAAGAAACTTCCTAACAAGTATTTAATTTTATTTTCTAACTATAAAAAAGAGCTACGTATACATACACCTACAATAGATATAACTGATTATAATGCAGACTCTAAGATTATTTATTCAAACAAAAAAAATGTATTAAAGATAGCTAAAGACACCATAGTTTCTACTAAAAGAGCTAAACTATTAATGAATTTAATGCACTATTTTAATCCTGATAATATATTAGAAATTGGCACCTCTTTAGGATCAAGAACTGCTGCTATCTCAATTTCAGCTCCAGATTCAAAAATAACAACATTAGAAAGTTGCAAAGAGACAGGATATATTACTAAAAAAATGTTTGAAAAATACAATTTCAAAAATAGTAGGCTAGTCATTGGAAGTTTTGATACTTCTTTACCAAAAGAACTGAAAAATAATAACTTTGATTTTATTTATTTTAATGGAAATCATACTAAAAAAGCAACTTTAGACTATTTTAAATTAAGCCTAGCGTCTGTTAACAATGATTCTATGATAGTTGTAAACAACATCCATAGCAACAAAGAAATGGAGCAAGCTTGGATAGAAATTAAAAATCATTCTAAAGTAACTGTCTCCATAGATACCTATCAATGGGGGATTGTTTTTTTTAGAAAGGAACAACAAAAAGAACATTTTATCATCAGAATTTAAAATCATAAATTTGCAATATGAAGATTTACACAAAAACTGGAGACAAAGGAACAACTGCTTTATTTGGAGGCACAAGAGTTCCAAAATATCACTCGAGAATAGAAGCATACGGAACGGTTGATGAATTAAATTCTTATATCGGTTTAATAAAAGACCAAGCAATTGATATCCCTACAAAAGATGTTCTCATAAAAATACAACATGACTTGTTTACACTTGGTTCGATGTTAGCGACACCTATAGAAAAAGAAGTGCTAAAAAGTGGAAAAGAGCGCTTAAATATTCCGAAAATAATTCCATCGTCTGTAACGTATTTAGAAAATAAAATAGATGAAATGAATAATAAGCTTCCTCAAATGACACATTTTATTCTTCCTGGAGGACATACAACGGTGTCATTCTGTCATATTGCTAGATGTGTTTGTAGAAGAGCAGAACGATTATCTGTAGCATTACATCAAGAGGAAAATATAAATCAAGTCATTTTAACCTATCTCAACAGACTTTCTGACTATCTTTTTGTGCTGGCACGGAAATTGTCTCTAGATTTATCAGCTCAGGAAGTCAAGTGGATTCCGGAGAAATTATAACTAAGTTCTTTTTTTATTAATTTATATTTCAAAAAAAACTTGCTATTTTCAGTAAAAAAATTACTTTTGCAGAAAATTAAACAGTATTGAAATGTATTGGACTTTAGAACTTGCGTCTTATTTAGCAGATGCACCTTGGCCGGCAACAAAAGATGAGCTTATAGATTATGCTATTAGAACAGGAGCTCCTCTTGAAGTAGCAGAAAATTTACAAGAGATTGAAGATGAAGGAGACTCGTATGATTCTATCATAGAAATTTGGCCAGACTATCCGACCGAAGAAGATTATCTTTGGAACGAAGACGAATATTGAAAATCAAACAAACAAAAAAAAGTCTCTATTGAGGCTTTTTTTTTGTTTACTTTTAAAGTCTTTTATCTATAATAAAGGAAAAATAAAAAACATAGCTTAAAGAATGAGTATCCTAAATTCAGTAATTAAATTATTTGTTGGTGATAAACAACAAAAAGATCTAAAAATACTACAACCTATTGTAGAAAAAGTAACTGCTTTTGAATCATCGTTATCAGCATTAACAAATGACCAATTAAGAGCTAAAACAATTGAGTTCAAAGAAAAAATAGCAGTAGCAAATAAGGTTTTTAGTGATAAAATAGCAGCATTAGAAAAAGAAGCCCTAGAAACTGAAATAGACAGACAAGAGGCTATTTTTTCTGAAATAGATAGCTTAAAAGATGAATCTTATGAAGCATCAGAAGCTATTTTAAATGAAATTATGCCAGAAGCTTTTGCTGTAGTAAAAGAAACTGCCAAACGTTTTGTTACCAATCAAGAAATTGAAGTTACGGCGACTCCCTTTGACAGAGAGCTTTCTGCAACAAGAGAACATGTTATTTTAGAAGGAGACAAAGCTTTTTGGCAAAACTCTTGGGATGCCGCAGGAAAACCAGTGATATGGGATATGATTCATTACGATGTTCAGTTAATTGGTGGGTCTGTATTGCATCAAGGTAAAATTGCGGAAATGATGACAGGGGAAGGAAAAACATTGGTTTCTACCCTACCTGTATATTTGAATGCATTAACCGGGCAAGGAGTTCACCTAGTAACGGTAAACGACTACTTAGCAAAAAGAGATAGAGCTTGGATGGCTCCAATGTTTGAATTTCACGGATTAAGTACCGATTGTATTGATTTTCATCAACCAAACTCAGAAGAAAGAAGAAAAGCGTACAACGCAGATATTACCTATGGAACCAACAACGAATTTGGTTTTGATTATTTGCGTGATAATATGGCTAGCTCGAAAGAAGATTTAGTTCAAAGAACACCTAACTATGCAATTATTGATGAAGTAGATTCAGTTTTAATTGATGATGCAAGAACTCCACTAATAATTTCAGGACCAGTTCCTCAAGGAGACCGTCATGAATTTAATGAATTAAAACCTTTGGTAAATGATCTTGTTACCCAACAAAATAAGTATTTAGTTGGAGTACTCGCAGAAGCTAAAAAATTAATCGCTGATGGAAACACCAAAGAAGGAGGGTTTTTATTATTGCGTGTATACAGAGGAATTCCAAAGAACAAAGCACTCATCAAATTTTTATCACAGGAAGGTGTAAAACTACTGTTACAAAAAACAGAAAACACCTACATGGCAGACAACAATAAACTGATGCCAGAAGTAGATGAAGAATTATGGTATGTGATTGAAGAAAAAAACAATTCTATTGATTTATCAGATAAAGGAATTGGGGCATTGTCTACCAACACCAGTGACGATGACTTCTTTGTATTACCAGATTTAGGGGTAGAAATTGGAGCTATAGACGCCACCGAAGAAACTTCAGAGAAAAAAGCTGAACTGAAAGAAAGCCTATACAAAGACTTTAGTATCAAAAGCGAACGCATTCATACCATGAATCAATTGCTAAAAGCCTATAGTTTATTTGAAAAGGATGTAGAATACGTTGTGGTAGAAAACAAGGTAATGATTGTTGATGAGCAGACAGGTAGAATTATGGACGGTCGTAGATACTCAGACGGTTTGCACCAAGCCATAGAAGCAAAAGAGAATGTGAAAATTGAAGATGCTACACAAACCTTTGCTACGGTAACATTACAGAACTACTTTAGAATGTATCGAAAGTTGTCTGGGATGACTGGAACTGCAATTACAGAGGCAGGAGAACTTTGGGAAATTTACAAGTTAGATGTTGTAGAAATTCCTACGAATAGACCTTTACAAAGAGACGATAAAGAAGATTTTATTTATAAAACTACACGTGAAAAATACAATGCAGTGATAGAGGATGTGGTTAAATTGGTAGAAAAAGGAAGACCTGTTTTGGTCGGTACTACTTCTGTTGAAATTTCTGAATTATTAGGAAGAATGTTACAAATGCGTAAGATTAATCATAATATTCTTAATGCAAAATTACACAAACGAGAAGCAGATGTTGTGGCAGAAGCTGGTAATCCTGGTATTGTAACCATTGCAACAAACATGGCAGGACGTGGTACGGATATAAAACTATCTGATGAAGTAAAAGCATCTGGTGGTTTGGCTATTATTGGTACAGAAAGACATGATTCTCGACGAGTGGATAGGCAATTGCGTGGTAGAGCTGGACGACAAGGTGATGTTGGTTCATCTCAATTTTATGTTGCTTTAGATCATAATTTACCGCGTTTGTTTGGCTCTGAAAGGATTGCTAAA
>CAZAIL010000051.1:10240-13394 GCA_964485155.1 uncultured Flavobacterium sp. | reverse complement strand
GAAAAGGAATACATCCAGAAAATTATAGAATGGTAGCATTTAAAGATATGTCTAATGAAGATGTTTTTTTAACACGTTCTACTGCCAACACAAAAGAAACGTTAGAAGTTGACGGTGTTGAGTATCCTTTAATAAAATTAGAGATTTCAAGAACATCTCATCCATTTTATACTGGTAAATCTAAATTAGTAGATACTGCAGGACGTATTGATAAGTTCAAAACTAAATATGCAAAATTCAAAAAATAAATTTTGAATACATTATAAAAAAAAGCCTCGACATGTCGAGGCTTTTTTTATGCTTGGAGAGCAATATTATTTTAGACTTCCATATAATCCTCAATAGGATTGCAAGAACAAATTAAGTTTCTATCACCAAAGGCTTCATCAACTCTTCTAACTGTTGGCCAAAATTTATTATCGTACACAAATTCTAACGGAAATGCAGCTAGCTCTCTTGAATATGGGAAGTCCCATTGATCTGCAGTAATCATCGCCATGGTATGTGGTGCATTTTTAAGAACATTATTTGGTTTATCTTTCATTGCATATGCTATTTCTTTTCTGATGGCAATCATGGCATCACAAAAACGATCTAATTCTGCAATATTTTCGGATTCAGTAGGTTCAATCATCATAGTTCCAGCCACAGGGAAAGAAACGGTTGGAGCATGAAATCCATAATCTATTAAACGTTTTGCAATGTCTACAACTTCAATTCCATTTTCTTTAAAATCACGACAATCAATAATCATTTCGTGAGCTGCTCTTCCCTTTTCACCTTTATATAAGGTCTTGTAATGTCCGTCTAAACGTTCTTTAATATAGTTAGCATTTAAGATAGCTACTCTGGTAGCATCAGTAACACCCTGTGCACCCAACATAGCAATGTATCCATAAGAAATTAAACATGCTAAAGCACTTCCCCAGGGAGCTGCAGAAATAGCTGTAATAGCTTTTTCTCCGCCAGTAGGAATTATTGGGTTGTTTGGTAAAAAAGGAACTAATTGTGGTGCAACACAAATAGGACCAACACCTGGTCCACCACCACCATGTGGAATGGCAAATGTTTTATGCAAGTTTAAATGACAAACATCTGCGCCAATGGTAGCAGGGTTTGTTAACCCAACTTGGGCATTCATATTAGCACCATCCATATAAACTTGTCCGCCATTGTCATGAATGATTTGTGTAATTTCTTTAATAGCACTTTCAAAAACACCATGTGTAGAAGGATATGTCACCATTAAAGCAGCCAAGTTGTCTTTGTGTTTTAATGCTTTTTCTCTTAAATCATCTACATCAATATTTCCATTTTCTGCTGTTTTAGTCACAACTACTTTCATTCCTGCCATTACAGCAGATGCAGGGTTGGTACCATGAGCAGAAGCGGGTATTAAACAGATATTTCTATGATGATCATCATTGTTCATGTGATATGCTCTGATGGTCATTAAACCAGCAAATTCGCCTTGAGCACCAGAATTTGGTTGTAATGAAGTTCCAGCAAAACCTGTGATCTCATTCAGCTGTTCTTCTAATTTTTTTAATACTTCTTGATATCCCTCTGCTTGATTTAAAGGAACAAACGGATGAATATTTCCCCAATTAGCAAGGCTAAGAGGTAGCATTTCAGAAGCAGCATTTAATTTCATAGTACAAGACCCTAAAGAGATCATAGAATGATTTAATGCCAAATCTTTTCGCTCTAATCGTTTGATATAGCGCATCATTTCAGTTTCTGATTGAAATGAATTGAATATTTCGTTCTCTAAAAAAGGAGTATTCCTTTTTGCTAAATCAGGTATGGTATCAATTTCCAGAAAATGAGTTACTGTTGTGTTGGCAAGATTAAATGCTTTTGTAAAAGTATTTAGAATGGCATTAATTTCCTTTAGCCCAACTGTTTCATTTATTGAGATAGATATGGTATTATTATCTATATAATTAAAATTGATTTCATGAGCTTCAGCAGTTGCTTTTAAAACAGTTGCCTCAACTTTTACCATAATGGTATCAAAATAATGACTATTGGTTTGTGTAAAACCTAAATTACTCAAAGCATTTGCTAATGTTGTTGTGCTTCTGTGAACTGAGTCTGCTATAAATTGAATTCCATCTTTCCCGTGATAAGTAGCATACATGCCAGCCATCACAGCTAGCAATACTTGAGCTGTACAAATATTAGAGGTTGCTTTTTCTCTTTTAATGTGCTGTTCTCTGGTTTGAAGAGCCATACGCAGTGCACGATTACCATTTCTGTCTTTGGTAACTCCAATAATTCTTCCAGGAATACTTCTCTTGTAAGCAGATTTGGTTGCAAAGTATCCTGCATGGGGCCCTCCATAACCTAGTGGAATTCCAAAGCGTTGTGTAGTTCCAACAACAACATCAGCACCAAGCTCTGCAGGTGCTTTTAATTTGACAAGAGATAAAATATCAGCAGCTACGGCTACTTTAATATTGTTAGCATTTGATTTTGTTATAAAATCTGTATAATCATAAACTTGGCCATGTTTTCCTGGATATTGAACAATCGCACCATAAAATTCACCAGAAAAATTAAATTCTTCGTGATTTCCAATCACTAGTTCTACACCAATAGGAATTGCTCTAGTTTTTAATACAGACAAGGTTTGAGGTAGTATATCTTCAGAAACGAAGAACTTGTGTGTGTTTGCTTTTTTTTGTGATCTTTCACGTACATCGTATAATAATGCCATGGCTTCAGCAGCTGCAGTAGATTCATCTAGTAAAGATGCGTTTGCTAATTCCATTCCAGTTAAATCACAAATCATTGTTTGATAATTTAACAAGGCCTCTAACCTCCCTTGTGCTATTTCAGCTTGGTAAGGAGTGTAGGCAGTATACCATCCTGGATTTTCAAGAACATTCCTTTTAATAACACTAGGAACAATAGCTTCATGATATCCTAAACCGATATAACTTCTAAAAACTTTGTTCTTTTTAGAAAGCTCTTCTATATGATTTAGATATTCATATTCACTCATTGGAGCGTCTAAATGCAATGCTCCTTGCAAGCGAATATCCTCAGGAATTGTTTCATTAATTAATTGATCTAGACTATCAACCCCAATGACATCTAGCATTTGCTTTTGTTCATTTTCACTAGGTCCAATATGTCTTCTTTGAAA
>CAZAIL010000051.1:0-10140 GCA_964485155.1 uncultured Flavobacterium sp. | reverse complement strand
ACAAAAAGCATGCGATTGATTCAGATTTTTTCATTCTTCAGTTTTTGTATGCTAGTGTATTATGGGGTAAAATTATCTACCAATACCTTGCTTTATTTTATTCCTTTTGGATTGCTAACAATTGTCTATATCGTTCCTTTTTTGGGAGGGTTTCAAAAGAATTTACGTAGAGTTAGTTACCTAAAAATATTTTTAGTTGCTGGGATATGGTCTGGAGTTACTTCGACCATTCCGCTGCTTGCTTTTGAGTATCAAATAGAGTATGATATTTTATTACTCTTTATACAGCGAATGCTTTTTATTCTAGTTTTAATTCTTCCATTTGAAATTAGAGATATGCATTTAGATTTTAAACATATAAAAACACTCCCTCAAAAAATAGGGGTAGAAAAAACAAAAAAAGTAGGTTTTGTTTTATTACTATTTTCTTTAACCATGGAATTCTTAATGAAGGCATCGTTCACTAGTAAAAATATTTTCTTGGGAATTTGTTTTGTATTATTATTTTTATTGATGCGTTCTTCTCAAAATCAAACTAAATTTTATAGTTCATTTTGGGTAGAATCCTTACCAATAGTTTGGTGGGTTTTACTCTTAATATTTTAAAATAAATAGCTGAAAATTATCGTTTTAAATTTAATTTTAATTTATGAAAACGTTGTAGTAAAAAGTTAATTCAAAAATTAGATTATAGCGCTTCGTTTTGTAAATTTATAGCATAGAAAACACAAATATGATTCAGACAAAAAGAAATTTTGTATTTGATTTTGATAGTACGTTAACAAGTGTAGAGGCCTTGGACGTATTGGCTGAAATTACTTTGGTAAACAATCCTGCTAAAGACCAAATTATTGATGAGATTATTGATATCACCAATTTAGGTATAGATGGAAAGATTTCTTTTACAGAATCATTAGAGCAAAGAATAAAGCTATTAGACGCGAAAAAATCTGATTTACCCATACTTATTAATCAATTGCGTAAAAAGGTTTCTGTATCTATTGAAAGGAACAAAGAGTTTTTTGAAAAATTCTCTGATGATATTTATGTGATTTCATGCGGTTTCAAAGAATTTATAGATGATATCGTAAAAGACTATAACATTCCAACAGAAAGAGTCTACGCAAATACATTTGAGTTTGATGAAAATGAGGTGATTGTTGGTTTTGATACCATGAATGTTTTGTCTACACATAACGGAAAAATACAATGTTTAAAAGATCTGGGACTAGAAGGAGAGATACAAGTAATAGGAGATGGTTACAGCGATTATGTTACAAGAGAAGCTGGGGTTGCAGACACCTTTTTTGCGTATACAGAAAATATCTCTAGAGAGAAAACAATTGAAAATGCAGATTATATTACACCAAACTTTGATGAATTTTTATATGTAAACAAACTACCAAGAAATATTTCATATCCAAAAAATAGAATCAAAATTTTATTATTGGAGAATGTGCATCCAGATGCTTTTGAGAAATTATCTGGTGATGGCTTTACCGTGGAGACCGTAAAAACTAGTTTGTCTGAGGAAGAGCTCATAAAAAATTTAGAAGGAGTTCATGTACTAGGAATTCGTTCTAAAACCCAAGTGACAAAAAAAGTGGTAGAATCTGCTACTAAATTAATGAGTATCGGAGCCTTTTGCATAGGAACCAAACAAATAGATTTAGAAGCTTGTAAAGAAAACGGAATCACTGTTTTTAATGCACCCTATAGCAATACACGTTCTGTAGTAGAATTGGCCATTGGTGAAATTATCATGCTCATGCGTTCTGTTTTTCAGAGAAGTACAGAGCTACATAATGGGCAATGGAATAAAACAGCTCAGGGTTCAAGAGAAGTAAGAGGAAAGAAATTAGGGATTGTTGGGTATGGAAATATAGGAAAACAGTTATCTGTCTTGGCAGAAGCTTTAGGAATGGATGTATATTATTATGATGTTGAAGATAAACTGGCATTAGGAAACGCAACTCGTATTCAAAACTTAGAAGACTTACTAACAGTTTCAGATGTTATTACATTGCATATAGATGATAATGCTGCCAATAAAAATTTTATAGGAAAAGAGGAGTTAGCTCAAATGAAAGATGGTGCTTATTTAGTAAATCTTTCTAGAGGATTTGTGGTAGATATTAAAGCACTTAAAGGGGCGCTAGAATCAGGAAAATTAGCCGGTGCAGCTGTAGATGTATATCCAGAAGAGCCTAGAGCTAATGGAGATTATTATACGGACTTAAAAGGTCTAGATAATGTTATATTAACACCGCATGTAGGGGGAAGCACAGAAGAAGCACAGCGAGATATTGCAGATTTTGTTCCTGGAAAAATTATGGCCTATATAAATTCAGGAAATACTGTAGACGCAGTAAATTTTCCAAATATTAGATTGCCTAGACAAACAAAAGCACATCGGTTTTTACATATTCACAAGAATGTACCTGGAGTAATGGCCAATATTAATAGAGTATTAGCAGAGTTTGAACTTAATATTACAGGTCAGTTTTTATCTACAGATGCTGCAGTTGGTTATGTAATTACAGACATTGATAAAGAATACAATAAGAAAGTAATAAAAGCTTTAAAAAATGTAGATGGAACTATCAAGTTTAGAGTTTTATATTAAAAACGAGTCACGTTGATTTAGCTTCAGGGTTTCTTCAAAAAATATATAAAAATTATTTTCTAAAAAATGATTGTTCTATCTTTGAGAGCAATCGTTTTTTTATTAGATGACTTATCAAAACTCACTAGACTTCGCCAAACAATTAGATAGAGAAGATCCAATTTTTTATCTTAGAAAAGAATTTCATATTCCAACAGATAAAGATGGAAATGAATGGCTTTATTTCACTGGAAACTCTTTGGGCTTACAGCCTAAAATAACCAAAAAATATATTAAACAAGAGTTAGATGACTGGGCAAAATTTGGTGTAGAAGGGCATTTTGAAGCTAAAAACCCATGGATATCGTATCACGAGTTTTTAACCGATACAATGGCTAAAATTGTTGGCGCAAAACCCATAGAAGTAGTAGTAATGAATACCTTAACAACCAATCTTCATTTGTTAATGGTGTCTTTTTATCAGCCCACAAAAACTAAGTATAAAATAGTCATTGAAAGTGATGCTTTTCCTTCAGATAGATACGCAGTTCAGTCACAATTAGCTTTTCACGGATTTGACCCTGACCAAGCTTTAATAGAGTGGAAGCCTAGAGCAGGAGAGGTCTTACTTCAACTAGAAGATTTAGAGGCTATATTGGACGTACAAGGAGATGAGATAGCTTTGTTATTAATTGGTGGAGTAAATTATTATACAGGTCAGTATTTAGATATCAAAAAGATTGCTGATTTAGGTCATGCTAAAGATTGCATTGTTGGGATAGACTTAGCTCATGGTGCAGGAAATATTCAACCAAATTTACACGATAGTTCAGTAGATTTTGCAGCTTGGTGTACCTATAAATATTTAAATTCAGGTCCAGGAAGTTTGTCTGGACTATTTGTACATGAAAAACATGCACATAGAAAAGACCTTCCAAGGTTTGCTGGCTGGTGGAACCATAACAAAGAAACACGATTTAATATGCGACAACCTTTTGATGTAATGTCAGGAGCAGAAGGTTGGCAATTGAGCAATCCACCTATTTTATCTATGGCGGCCATTAGAGCATCGTTGGATATTTTTGAGAAAGTAGGAATGGATTCATTACTTGAAAAATCTAGAAAACTGACAGGTTTCTTTGAATATTTAATTAATCAAATAGCTTCAGATGCTATTAAAATAATAACACCAAGCAACCCAAAAGAAAGAGGTTGTCAATTATCTGTTCAGGTAGCAAATGCAGATAAAAATCTACATAAAAAATTAACAGAAAATAATATTATTACAGATTGGCGAGAACCAGATGTTATCAGATGTGCGCCGGTGCCAATGTATACTAGTTTTGAAGATGTATATAAAATGGTAAATGTGTTAGAAAGCTTATTGTAAATGAATAAAAAAGAAAAAACACTCATAGTTGGAGCCGGTTTATGTGGCTCTTTATTAGCATTAAGGATGGCTCAAAGAGGGTATCAAGTAGAGGTCTATGAAAGTCGTCCAGACCTTCGGAAATCTGTTATTTCAGCAGGAAGATCTATTAATTTATCATTATCTGATAGAGGGTTGAAAGCTTTGCGGATGGTCGGTCTTGAGAAAAAGGCGAGAGTGTTGTGTATTCCAATGAAAGGGCGTTTAATGCATGATGCAGCCTCAAATACTTTTGAGTCTAATTATTCTGGAAGACAGGGAGAATGTATTAATTCTATTTCTAGAGGAAATTTAAATGGCTTATTACTTACTGAGGCCGAAAAATACCCTAATGTAAACATTCATTTCAATACTAAATGTTTGGAGATAGACATAGAATCTAAAATAGCTCGGTTTCAGTCGTTTGATTCTAAAGAACAGTTTACAGTGCAAGCTGATGTTATTTTTGGAACAGATGGGGCTGGGTCTTCATTAAGAAAAAGCTACGAAAAACAATTCCCAGCGTTTAAAGTTTCACAAGAATTTTTAACACACGGTTACAAAGAGTTGGAAATTCCTGCAGATAAAAACGGAGGTCATTTAATTAGTAAAGAGCATCTTCATATTTGGCCAAGAGGCGACTATATGTTAATTGCTTTACCAAATATGGATGGTAGTTTTACCGTAACATTATTTTTAAGCTATTCAGAAGGTTCCTATAATTTTGACAATCTCATCACAAAAGAAAAAATTATAGAATTTTTTGAAAAAGATTTTCCAGATACCTTGGCATTAATTCCTGATGTATTAAAAGAATTTCAAAACAATCCAACTGGTAAATTAGGTACCGTAAAATGTTATCCTTGGGCTTACAAAGGAAATACCTTATTGTTAGGTGATTCATCTCATGCAATTGTTCCATTTTATGGACAAGGTATGAACGCTTCTTTTGAAGATGTTTTTGTTTTTGACACCGTTTTAAACCAATTTGAAGGTGATTGGTCTACAGTATTTTCAGAATTTCAAAAACAAAGAAAAATAGATGCAGATGCTATTGCAGATTTAGCTATTGATAATTATTATGAAATGCGAGACCATGTAGCAAATCCATTGTTTAAAGAGAAGAGAATTGTAGAGATGGGCTTAGAAAAGTTTTTTCCAACTGAATATTTTTCAAAATATTCTTTGGTAACCTTCAATGAGCATATTGGATATCATGAAGCCATGACTAAAGGAAGAGCGCAAGACATGGTTTTACTAAAAATGGTAGAAGAGTCTGAATTTTCTACCTCATCAAAGATCACTAAAGAGGAGATGACAATCCTTTTAGAAAAGGTTCAAGAAGAGACCAATAAGCTATTAAAATAAACCTGATTTTGAGGCTGTTTTTGAGTAAAACTAATGATATAGTTTTTTTAAAAATCTAAACTTTAGTAATGCCAAAGTTATGTGTTTCGTGAATAGAGTCATTAAAAAGCAAAAATAATGATGACTGTTTTATAAACGAACTTGTGTATATTTATCTTTTTAGTGAACTGAAAATAAAAATTAAAGTATTGTTGTAGTTGAAATAAATAAGATGTAAGACCAGCTAAAAAGGGTTTAAAATATTACTGAAGTAGTAAATATTGATAAAAAAAATAAAAAAATGAGTACTAAAGTATCGCCAAGAGGAGCCTATCCACATGTGAAAGTAGTGGGTGATTTTATTTTTGTTTCAGGAACCAGCTCTAGAAGAGCAGATAATACTATTGCAGGAGTCGCTATTATTGATGAAATGGGAACCAAACAATTAAATATTGAAGAACAAACAAGAGAGGTTTTGCGAAATATTGATAAAAACTTACAGACTGTTGGTGCTAGTTTAAAAGATGTTGTAGATGTTTCTTCATTTCTTGTAAACATGAATGATTTTGCAGGATATAATAAAGCATATGGAGAATTTTTTGAAAAAGAAACAGGTCCGACCAGAACAACAGTAGCTGTGCATCAATTACCACATCCAGATTTGGTAGTAGAAATTAAAGTAACAGCCTATAAAAAACAGTAATTAGAGACTTATGAAAAAGCAGCATACATTATTCACCCTCTTTTTTTTCACAACTTCTTTGTTTGCTCAAGAAAATTGGAATCAACAAATAGACGATAAATTACCCCAAGTAATCTCAAGTCATCGAACATTTGTGAGTATTCCAAACCTACCTTCAGACATTCAAAATATGTACAAAAATGTTGCTTGGGTTAAAAAGCATTATAGAGAGGTTGGCTTTGAATTAAAAACTCTAGAATCTTCAACATTGCCAGTTTTATTTGCCGAACGAATAATCAATCCAGCATTTAAAACGCTCTTGTTTTATTTTCATTTAGATGGTCAGGCGGTAAATCCAAAAAGTTGGGATCAAAAAGATCCTTTTCAGCCTGTATTAAAAGAGCAAAATGAAGCAGGGCAATGGGATGAAATTGCATGGTCCAGAGTAGATGAAAAAATGAAGGATGATTGGCGAATCTTTGGAAGGGCAGCAGCAGATGATAAAGCACCTATTGTAATGTTTTTGTCAGCCTTAGAATTATTACAATCTGCAAAACAAACTCCAAAATTTAACATCAAAATTATTTTTGATTTAGAGGAAGAATATGGATCTAATGGCTTCTTATCTTCGCTGCAAAAATACAAGAAGAATTATCTAGCTGATTATATGATTATTATGGATGGCCCTGCTCACAATTCTAACGAGCCAACATTAACTTTTGGTTGTAGGGGAGTTGCTAATTGCAGTATTACCACCTATGGTTCTAAATTACCCCAGCATAGCGGCCATTATGGAAATTATGTACCCAATCCTGTGTTTAGACTCTCTAGATTACTAAGCTCCATGAAATCAGAAAATGGAAAGGTGCTCATTAATGATTACTATAAAGGAATTACTATTAATGATGAGGTATCTACTATTTTAAAATCTGTACCAGACAATAAAGAGGAAATAAACAATGCTTTGATGATCATTCAACAAGAAAGTGTTGGAGAGAATTACCAAGAATCATTGCAATATCCATCATTAAATGTTCGGCAAATTGAAACTTCCTGGAAAGGGAAAGCATTAAAGACAATTATTCCAGAATATGCAACATCGCATCTAGACATTCGTTTGGTGGAAGAAACAGATGGTAAAATACAGTTAGAGAAAATTAAAAAGCATATAAAGGGGCAAGGATATTTAGTACTAGATAGAGCACCAACCGACAAAGAACGATTGTCTTATGATAAAATTGCTACTTTTAAAGGAAATTCTGGTGTCAACGCATTTAGAACAGCATTAAATGATCCTTTTGGAGAAAAACTGCGAAGCGCTCTCACTAACTATTTTGGAAAAGAACCAGTAAGTATTAGAACAATGGGTGGAACTGTACCAATTATTCCGGCTATTAATGAATTAGATATTCCTGCTATTATAGTTCCAATGGTAAATATGGATAACAATCAGCACAATCCGAATGAAAACATACGAATTGGAAATATCAGACAAGGCATTAAGATTTGTCTTGCGATATTGAATACCAGTTTTAACGAGTAGCTATTTAAACCAACAAATAAATAAGATCTAGAATCCGCTAGACAAGAGATAGAATTTAGTATGAATATTAAAAACTACATTAATGGTGAATATGTAAATCCAGTTTCAGATAGTTGGATAGATAATTACAATCCATCTAACGGAGAAATTTATGGTCAGATTCCAGACTCTATAAATGAAGATGTAGAAAATGGGTATAAAGCAGCACAAACTGCCTTTCTAAGTTGGTCTGAGACAAGCTTAGAAGAAAGATCACAAATACTTTCTAAAATTGCTCAGCTAATTACCGAAAAATTACCAGAGTTAGCTGCGGCTGAAGCAAAAGACAATGGAAAGCCACTGCATGTAGCCAAGTCAATTGATATTCCTAGAGCTGCTGCTAACTTTCAATTTTTTGCAAATGCAATTACTCAATTTGCTTCAGAAGCTCATGAAAGTGTTGGGCACAATGCGATCAATTTTACGCTTCGCCAGCCTATTGGGGTTGTGGGATGTATTTCGCCTTGGAATTTACCCTTGTATTTATTTACATGGAAAATTGCCCCAGCAATTGCTGCAGGAAACTGTGTAGTAGCAAAACCAAGCGAAATAACACCAATGACCGCTTATTTACTAGGTGAGATCCTTACAGAAGCGGGTCTTCCTAAAGGAGTTTTAAACATTGTTCACGGCTTAGGAACTACCACTGGACAGGCTATTGTAGCTCATCCAGGTATTAAAGCAATTTCATTTACTGGAGGTACACAAACAGGTGCACATATTGCTAAAGTTGCTTCGCCAATGTTTAAGAAATTATCATTAGAATTAGGAGGTAAAAATCCAGCTATTATTTTTGCAGATTGTGATTATGATGAGATGCTACAAACCACTGTTAGATCTTCATTTGCCAATCAAGGGCAGATTTGTTTATGCGGAAGTAGAATTTTTGTAGAAGCATCTATGTATCAAAAATTTAAAACAGATTTTATAGCTGCTGTGTCTAAATTAAAAGTAGGTAATCCTTTTGATACTAGTACAGATATAGGTGCTTTGGTTTCAAGATCACACCTAGAGAAAGTAAAAACGTATATAGATAATGCGGCGCAATATGGTGGGAAAGTAATTTTTGGAGGCGCTACAGTTTCTGTAGATAATTCTGAAGATGGGTATTATCTAGAGCCAACAATTATAGAGGTACAAGACAATTCATGTATCTTAAATCAAGAAGAAATATTTGGACCTGTAGTTACCATCATGCCATTTAATGATGAAAATGAAGTATTAGCCATGGCAAATGATGTTTCTTACGGATTGTCTGCAACTTTATGGACAAACGATTTAAAAAGAACTATGAGAGTTTCTAAACAAATTCAAGCAGGAATAGTTTGGGTAAATACTTGGTTGTTACGAGACCTAAGAACTCCGTTTGGAGGTGTGAAAAATTCTGGAGTAGGAAGAGAAGGTGGTTTTGAAGCATTGCGCTTTTTTACAGAACCTAAAAATATTTGTATTAAGTACAATTAATGAGCAATATAGATAGACATAAAAGATACATATGGAGTTAGGATTACAAAATAAAAACGCACTTGTTTGTGGCAGTACACAAGGCATTGGGAAAGCTACAGCAATTTCTTTGGCAAAGGAAGGAGTTAATATTACCTTAATTGCTAGAAATGAAACAGCTTTACAAGAAGTTTTAAAAGAACTTCCACAAAACGGGCAACAAAAACACGGGTATTTAGTGGCAGATTTTTCTAAGCCTGACCAAGTGAAGGAGGTTGTTTCAACCAATAAAAGTTTTCATATTCTAATTAATAATACAGGCGGTCCTAAAAGTGGTGCAATTATAAATGCAAGCGTAGAAGAGTTTTCGGCAGCCTTTCAAATGCATGTATTGGTTAATCAAATTTTAGTGCAAGCAGTTGTGCCATTCATGAAAAAAGAATGTTTTGGTAGAATTATAAATATTATTTCAACTTCTGTAAAAGAACCAATTCCGGGTTTAGGTGTTAGTAATACCATAAGAAATGCGGTAGCTAATTGGTCTAAAACAATGGCAGGTGAACTGGCAGAATTTGGAATTACCATGAATAATATATTGCCAGGGTTTACAGATACAGCGCGTTTAGATCAGATTATTAAAGTAAAAGCAGCTGGTGCAAATACTTCTATAGAAAAAATGGCTCAAATTATGAAAGATTATGTGCCCGCCAAACGATTTGCAAAACCAGAAGAAACTGCCAATGCAGTAACATTTCTAGCAAGTAATTCTGCAAGTTATATTACAGGAATTAATTTACCAGTAGATGGTGGAAGAACAAAAAGTTTGTAAATTAGACAAAATCTTGCGTTAGGGATAGAAGCGGCATACTTTTTTATGTTTATGGATATGTGTTTTATTATCAGTTAGTTTGAAGTTGAAATAAACAATAAAATGAATTGAAAATATAAAAAGATATAGCGGAAAGCCCGACCTTTAGGGAACGCACAAAACCTATTAATATGAGCAATTTAGTACAGCCTTTAAATTTTCAAAAATGGATTAACGAACATAGACACCTGTTAAAGCCGCCAGT
>CAZAIL010000050.1:0-13556 GCA_964485155.1 uncultured Flavobacterium sp. | reverse complement strand
CCCAAGTTAATTTAGCAGAAAAATATCCCTGTCTCATGATTCTTACAGAAGTATTTCCATCTAAACTAGGAAGAAATCTTCTCGCTGAAGCATTAACAACTATAAAGTCGGATAAGTCAACATCATGAAAAACATCATCGGTTGCAAAAGCAACAGAAATTGTTATGGAGTTATCACCTGAACTAGCATTAGATGTCATTGAGTTTCCACCATCTAAAGAATATTCTACCGTTGAATAACTAGGTAAACCTTCAGAAAAATTAATTACCAAATCATAACTTGTAGCGTCATCTGAAATAGCTATTATATCATTTTGATTTGCTAGTGATGCTGTAATTGATTTTTGTGGTAAAACCATTACTTGTTCATCATCATCTACATTACATCCAATGAATGTAAAAACAGATAACAATACAATACTTATTTTATATATATGTTTCATTTTTTTATAATTGAGTTATTCTATATCCAAATTGTGATCCTAAACTTGCTTTTATCATAGTAAACTGCCAAGAATCAGATTCTATTTTAGCACCTGAAAAAGTTTCTACTCGACCTCCTGGGAAAGTGAAATTAATATCGTATTCAGCAGGGTAATCACTACTCCATTCATACATGTAAAGGCTAAAGACACCTTCTTCGTCTGCTGGTAAAACTACTTGTTCAGTAGTTGTTATTCCTTGACTATCATCAAGTACAGTCCCTCCAAGATCTTGATCTCCTGTAACTAAAAAGATATCTAAATCTTTCGCAGAGTTTGACCATGTAACTGTAATTTGTACTGGCCCTGGAGGTGCTGTGAAATCTGGCTCAGAATCAACTACACTTATTTTTCTTGTTAATTCACCTGGTGTTAGATAATAAACATCAGAAGAACCAAAGGCTACATCTAAAATTTCTAGTGTATATACTTCTTCAGCAAAACCTTCTGCTACACCATCATCTGAAAAACTAAGTTGAACTTGAACTGATGTTTCGTCAGCTGGTATGATAACAGTTGTTGGAAAGCTAACACCTTCTGGGGAACCATCAGATGAAGATATCCCTAATGATACTGTAATAGGTACGCCTAGTGGATTTATATTTGTCCCAACAGAAAATGTTAATGGTTCTGCTGTAGGATCATTTTCTAATATTATTTGACCACCGTTAGTGTCCGTAAACCCAACGTTTATTTCACTTGTAGGAGTAAATTCTCCTGGATTTGTTACACTATCTACATCATCCTGTCCACACGAAATTAAAAGTGTTAAGGAGAATAATAGTGCTAAATATTTAATATTTTTCATATTCTATAGTTTTATATATTATAATTTAAATTTTAATCTAGCAAATACTGTTCTTCCATTAATTCCAAACTGAGAAGTAACACGTGGGTAAATAAAGTTATTACCACTTGTTAAGTTCGCTGGACTGGCGGTTGGAAATACATTAAAAATATTACTAGAACCAATAGTTATAGTCATGTTTTCTGTAAAATCATATCCGAAAGACATATCCGTTAATAATTTATCTCCAAATATTGGATGATAATCTGCACCCGAACCACTTAAAGATGGTTCCTGTGTTACGTCTGGATTAGTAACAGCTCCAAAAAATGAGTTTCTTACAAATAACTTCCATTTATCACCATGTATTACATGACCAAGATTTGCTTTAAATCTAGGAGTAGCTGTTTCTAAGAAATATGATTCTCTTTCTCCAAAATAAGTTCCTATTTGCGATGCTAATTCAGGTGATGCATTTATTTCATCTACACGTTGAGTATATGCAAAGGTTACTGCTAAATCAGTTGTTATACGAACATCAGATACAGTTGCGTCATGAGAAACTACAATGTCAAAACCTTTAGTTTCTGTATCTATTGCATTTGCAAAGAAACGAGCAGATTCTGCACTTGTAACAATTCCTTCAGGAATATCAAAGTTACCTGTTAAAACAACTCTGTCATCAATTCCTGTAAAGAAACCATCTACAGTTAAACTAAGATTAGCGTCAGGAATTTTAGCTGTAAAACCAAGACTTGCACTAAAAGACTCTTCTTGTTTTAATTGTGGGATACCTAAGGCTCCTGCAATTTGACTATCATTTGAGAAAGTACCTACTTCGTAAGGAACTCCTGAAATAAAGTTTGTGCTAATTGTATTAAAGTTTAACTGAGCTAAAGAAGGTGCTCTAAAGCCTGTACTTGCAGCAGCTCTAATATTTACATTATCGTTTACTTTTACGATTCCTGCTAACTTCCAATTGAAAGTAGAACCAAAATCGCTGTAGTTTTCATATCTAACAGCTCCAGAAAGGAAAAGGCTTTTAGTAACATCTAATTCTAAATCACCATAAAAAGCATAACTATTTCTAGTTGCATTTCTTTCGTTTGCTGGTCTGAAACCAGGAAAAACTTGAATTCCTCCAGGTCTACCGTTTCCGAAGAAATCTACTACTCTAGTAGCAGCATCTCCGTTCCAGATATCACCGTTAATATCATATGTTGCCCAAGACTCTTCTTGTCCAGCAGTAATATCATAAGCTTCCATTCTGTATTCTGATCCAACAGCAACATTTAATCCTGACATAACATCACCATAGAATTTTGTTAAATCTAAATTGGTTGTGTTCTGAGTAAATGAAAAACCACCTGCATACACCTCTAATGGAGATGCTTCTTGCAAACTAGCATTGCTTGAGTTTCCGATATTAAAATCGAATGAGTTTTTACCGTAAGTATTACTAAAGTCTATATCCCAATCTCCTTGAGTCCCTTTAATACCGACAGAAATAGACTCATCATTTACGATTGAATTTATTTCAGGTAAGAAACCTGCAGGATATAATCCTGTAAAAGCTCTAGACTGAGCAGGTCTTCTATAAAAACCGGCTGCATTTCCTTTTCTATGACTAATTCCTCCAAAAGCATAAAAACTAAAGTTATCATTAATTGAAAACTCCATGTTAGCCATAAACTTTCCATTTCTTAATCTAGATTGTCCAACTCTCATGCTGAAGTCTTGTCTTGTTAGACCTCTTGTTGCTAATTCATCTTCTGATGTATTAAAGTTTAACAATCCTCTTAATTGGTCAATTGAAGTTGCTGCATTTATTTGATTTTTTAATGAAAAATCAAAATACGTAACTCCTTGAGCATATGTTTGAATTTGTGCTAATGAATATTGCGTAATATCTGATCCTGCACCACTGTTTAAACCAATCCATTCTACAGAATTACTTGCATCAAAAATTTGTCCTGTGAATCCTTCAGGTCCAGCTCTATATGATGGAGCTCTAGTTGATACAGATCCTGTGAAATTTATAAACCCTCCTTTATCATCTAAAGGAATTCCGTAATTCACATCAAACTGAAAACTTTCTCCATCCATTCCACCAGTTTGGTTGTTGGTGTTTTCACCCCAATTTCCTCCTTGATTTACTTGAAATTCTAAACCTTCACTGCTTTTAAGTACGATGTTTATAACACCTGCTATGGCATCACTACCATATTGTGCTGCTGCACCATCTTTTAAAATCTCAATTCTTTTGATAGAAAAAGCAGGAATAGCATTCATATCTGTACCTACACTACCTCTACCAACTGTACTGTTTACATTTACTAGAGATGAATTATGTCTTCTTTTTCCATTTACCAATATTAACACTTGATCTGGTCCTAAACCTCTTAATGCTGCAGGATCTATGTGATCTGTACCGTCAGAAACGGTTTGTGAAGTAGAAGTAAAAGAGGGAGCTACATAATTTAAAATATCATTTACTGATACTTGAGGTCCTGCGCTTAAAAGCTCAGTTACATCAATTACATCAACAGGAACTGGCGTATTTGCTACAGTTCTGTTTTTATTTCTAGATCCTACTAGTACTACTTCGTCTAAAGCAAGATTGTCTTCTTGTAAGACAATTGTTACATAGTTAGCATCTATTATACTCTTTTCAACAGTTTTGAATCCTAAAGAAGATACTGAAATTGTTGCCGGTAATTTCTCAACATCCAACGAAAATTCACCATTTTCATCTGTGGTAGTACCGTTTGTTGTTCCTTTTTCTACGACATTCATAAATGATAGAGCCTCTCCGCTTGTATCAGTTACTTTTCCTTTAATTGTTTGAGCACTCAATGTGATTGCCCCAACAAATAAAAACACAACCGTGAAAAAATTTAAAAAGTCTTTTTGTTTCATATAATTGTTATTGATTGATAATAAACGCAAATGTTGCCTTTTTTTTCGTCAAAAACAAAAAAATATTAACTTAATATTAAGATTTGCTTCCTTTAATACATTGAAACCTACTTTTAAATCTGTTGATAAAAAACAAAAAAAGCCTAGCATTTCTTTAACCAATTTTTAACAATGATAAAAAATCGAATGATGTAGATTTGTTTTTCAATTTTTTAACTCTTAAAAACACAGCAAATAATGGACGTAGATGTTAGAGCAATTAATGAAAAAATAGAGCGAGAGAGTGCTTTTGTAGATCTATTAACTTCAGAAATGAACAAAGTTATCGTCGGTCAGAAGGAAATGATAGAACGACTACTGATTGGTTTGTTAGGAAATGGTCATATTTTACTTGAAGGAGTTCCTGGTTTAGCAAAAACTTTGGCAATAAATACTTTGGCAAAAGCTGTACAAGGATCTTTTAGTAGAGTTCAATTTACCCCAGACCTATTGCCTGCAGATGTGGTGGGTACAATGATTTACAATATGAAGGAAAATGAATTTTCAATCAAAAAAGGTCCTATTTTCGCCAATTTTGTATTAGCTGATGAAATAAATAGAGCCCCAGCAAAAGTTCAGTCAGCTTTATTAGAAGCAATGCAAGAGCGTCAAATTACCATTGGAGATACTACTTTTAAACTTGATGAACCTTTCTTAGTAATGGCTACTCAAAACCCTGTTGAACAGGAAGGAACCTATCCACTACCAGAAGCCCAAGTAGATCGTTTTATGCTCAAAACTGTTATTGAATACCCAAATATTTCTGATGAACAAACGATCATGAGGCAGAATTTAAGCGGTGGATTTGCAACAGTGAACCCAGTAGTATCTATTGAGCAAATTTTAAGAGCAAGAGAGGCTGCTAACGAGGTTTACATGGACGAAAAAATAGAAAAGTATATATTAGATATTGTTTTTGCAACTAGATTTCCTGAGCGTTATAATCTTTCACAGCTTAAACCACTAATTAGTTTTGGTGCTTCACCTAGAGGAAGTATCAATTTAGCAAAAGCTGCAAAGTGTTATGCCTTTATTAAAAGAAGAGGGTATGTAATTCCTGAAGATGTAAGAGCCATTGTCTATGATGTTTTACGACATAGAATAGGAATCACATATGAGGCTGAAGCTGAAAACGTTTCATCTGTAGACATTATTAACACAATTATAAATGAAATAGAAGTGCCTTAAGAATACCTGTATAAAAATAATACAATTTTGTTCATAGAAGACACATCTATAATTTTTGAGGAGATTCACAAAAAATTATTTAGTTTACCCAGAATAGAGTACTCACATCATGGATACTAAAGAAATACTAAAAAAAGTACGGAAAATTGAAGTCAAGACAAGGCGATTGTCTGACCATATTTTTGGTGGTGAATACCACTCCACCTTCAAGGGAAGAGGCATGACCTTCTCTGAAGTAAGATCCTATCAATTTGGAGATGATGTAAGGGCTATTGACTGGAATGTTACTGCTCGCTACAACGAACCCTACATAAAGGTTTTTGAAGAAGAAAGAGAGCTTACCATGATGCTCATGGTAGATGTTTCCGGATCTGAATACTTCGGAACAATCGATCAATTTAAAAAAGACACTGTTACGGAAATTTCTGCTACATTGGCCTTTTCTGCAATTCAAAACAATGATAAAGTTGGCTTAATTCTTTTTTCAGACCAAATAGAATTATTTATTCCTCCAAAAAAAGGAAAAAGTCATGTGCTAAGGATTATTCGTGAATTGATAGAGTTCAAACCAAAAAGTAAAAAAACAAATATTGCTGAAGCTTTTAAATTCCTTTCCAATGTTATGAAAAAGAAAGCAATTGTTTTTATGCTGTCTGATTTTATGGATGATGATTATGAAAGAACTTTAAAAATTGTTGGTAACAAACATGACATAACAGGAGTTCGTGTATATGACAAACACGATGAAGAAATTCCTAATCTTGGAATGGTTCCTATGTTAGATGCTGAAACAAATTCAGTTCAACTAATCAATACAGCATCTAAAAAGGTAAGAAATAGCTATAAAAAAAATGCTTTAGGCCTTTTTGATTACTTCAAAAGCACCTTCAAAAAAAGTGGATCGGGGACTATAGATACAAGAGTAGACGAAGATTACGTAAAAAAACTATTAGGGTATTTTAAACATAAAGGAAGATAACGCAAATGAAAATAAGAATTCTTTTATTTCTTTTATTAACTAGTGCACTTACTTTTTCTCAAAAAGTAAGTGTCAATATAGATACTACCAATATTAGAATTGGAGAACAATTTTTATTTAAAATTTCAATTAACGATACTGCCAACGTTATTTTTCCTGAAAAACTAGAAAGACTAAAAAATTTAGAAGTTGTAAAAAACATAAAAATTGACACTTTCAAAAATAAGCTTATTAAAAAATATTTGATGACAGGTTTTGATAGCGGCGCATACTATATCCCGTCTCAACAAATTTTCATTAAAAATAGGTCCTACCTTACAGATTCTATCCTTATAAATGTCGCGACAATAGCTGTAGACACGACAAAGCAGAAAATATTCCCAATTAAAGCAATACAAAGTGAACCACTGGTTTATGATGACTTTAAGCCCTACATAATATGGTTAATTTTAATTCTGTTAGCAATAACAGGAATTATTTATTATTTAATCAAACGAAAAAAACCATTAGTAACCGAAGAAGAAACTATTGCTGCTTTACCTCCTTTTGAAGAGGCTCTAGAAAAACTTCAAGAATTAGACAATAAATTGTTATGGCAAAATAATGAAATAAAAAAATACTATAGTGAGCTAACAGAAATTGTTCGTGCTTACATAGAAAAAGAATTAAAAGTTCCTGCATTAGAAATTACAACCCATGAACTAATTGACATCCTTTCTGACTTTAACGAAGCAAAAACCATACATACTAGCAGAGAGACTATTAAAAAATTAAATGCATTGCTTCGGGAAGCTGATTTAGTGAAATTTGCAAAATCAACACCACTATCTCATGAAATTGAAGAAGACAGAAGAGATGCCGAAGATGTTTTAAATAATCTAAAGCCAACACCATTAATAGAAGAAACTAGAGCAGATGAATTGGAGTAATTTTGAATTTCATAACCCTGAGTTTTTATGGCTACTAATTCTAGTTCCGTTAGTTGCTGTCTGGTCATATTTTATGCGGAAAAAAGAAACCGCTGTATTAACTGTTTCTAGTCTAAAAGGGTTTGGCACAAAAAGTACTGTCCTACCAAAACTAAAACCGCTATTAACTGTTTTTAGAATCATGGCTTTAGCTTTCTTAATTCTTGCTATGGCTAGACCAAGAAATGTAGCTGTTAGTACTAAAGTAAAAGCCAATAGAGGTATAGACATAGTAATGGCTATTGATGTTTCTGCGAGTATGTTGGCTAGAGATTTAAAACCAAATAGATTAGAGGCGTTAAAAGTAGTGGCAACAAATTTTGTAAACAGACGACCTAATGATAGAATAGGGATCGTTGTCTATGCTGGAGAAAGTTTTACCCAAACACCAATTACAAGCGATAAAGGAATTACAAAAAGAACCATTTCAGAAATTAAATGGGGACAGCTAGATGGAGGAACTGCCATAGGAATGGGATTAGGTTCTGCTGTTAACAGATTGAAAGAAAGCAAAGCTAAAAGTAAAGTGATTATTCTTCTAACAGACGGGGTTAATAATTCTGGTTTTGTAGACCCTAAAACTGCTACCGAGCTTGCAAAAGAATTAAATATTAAAGTATATACCGTAGGAATTGGAACCAACGGAATGGCAGATTTCCCTTACAGTAAAAATGCTAGAGGAAAATTGCAATTTAGAAAGCAAAAAGTAGAAATAGATGAAGAGCTTTTACAGTTTATTGCAAGTGAAACAAAAGGGCAATATTTTAGGGCTACAGACAATACCAAACTTCAGGATATTTATGATGAAATAGACACCCTAGAAAAAACAAAAATTGAAGAATTTAAATACTACAACTATCAAGAAAAATACAGGTTTTTAATATTTCTTGCTGGTGGATTGTTATTATTAGAATATTTATTAAAAAACACATTGTTTAGAAGTTTTATATAATGCTATACAGACTAGAAGAGCCCATATATTTTTACCTATTTGCAATAATGCCATTAATTGTAGTTGTTTTTCTTCTGGTGCTCTGGTGGAAAAAAAGAACTCAAAGAAAATTTGCGTCTGCCGGCATGTTACAAAAATTAGCTCCTGATATTTCTGTTTTTAAATCCGTATTAAAACTCTTGTTTTTTATCTTCGGAATTTCATTTCTAATTTTAGCATTGGTAAATCCTAAAATAGGAACCAAGCTAAAAACATTAAAAAGAGAAGGAGTGGATGTCGTTTTTGCTTTAGATGTCTCTAGAAGCATGTTGGCTGAAGATATTGCCCCTAACAGATTAGAGAAATCAAAACAAATTATTTCCAAAATTATAGATAAATTAGGTAGTGACCGAGTAGGAATTATAATTTATGCAGGGAATGCATATCCTCTACTGCCTATTACAACAGACCACGGAGCAGCAAAGATGTTTCTACAAAATGCAAGCCCTGATCTAGTTTCCAGTCAAGGAACCGCTATTAATGAAGCCTTAAATCTAGCGAAAACCTATTATAATAATGACGAACAAACCAATCGTTTCTTAATTATTATTTCAGATGGAGAAGATCATCAGGAAGAGACAAAGCAGTTAGCTCAAAATATTTCTAATGACGGAATTAAAGTATATACCATTGGTGTAGGAACAGAAAAAGGTGCTCCCATTCCTTTAAAAGTTAATGGCTCTTTAATTGGTTACAAGAAATACAAAGGAGAAACCGTTTTAACAAAACGTAACTCTAACCTTTTAAAAGGTGTTGCAGACGCTGCAAATGGAAGTTATATTGATGGAAATTTAACAGACAAACCTGTAAAAGCGATAGAAGAAGTTATCAGCAATGCTGAAAAAACCGAATTTGAAACCAAACAATTTTCAGATTACAAAGATCAATTTCAATGGTTTTTAGGAATTGGCACGCTATTTTTGTTGTTGGATATTTTCTTGCTAAACAAGAAAACAAAATGGCTCAAAAAAGTTGATTTGTTTAATGAAGAAGATACTTAAATTCTACTAAAATGAAGCCTTTAAAATATATAATCACAACTTTAGTGATGTTATTAACATCAACCGTTTCTTTTGCTCAAAAAGATTCTATTGCTATGCAAAGAGAAGCTAGAAAATTAGTGAGAGAGGGAAACAAACTCTACGGTCAAAACAACTTTATAGATGCCTCTGTTGCGTATAAAAAAGCATTACAAAAAAATAGTGCGTACAAAAAAGCAACTTATAACTTAGGGAACTCTTTATATCAAGAAAAGAATTTTAAGGAAGCTATCCCTCAATATAGTGTAGCAGTAGAAAGTGAGAAAGATAGCTTCAAGAAAGCTGAGGGATACCACAACATAGGGAATGCAATGATGCAAGAAAAAAATTACCAAGGAGCAGTAGATGCCTATAAAAATTCTCTCCGAAGCAATCCCACTGATGATGAGACTCGCTACAATTTAGCAGCAGCACAAAAACTTCTTGAAAAAGACAAGGACAAGAATAAAGACAAGGACAAGAATAAAGATAAGGACAAGAATAAAGATAAGGACAAGGATAAAGATAAGGATAAGGATAAAAAAGACGGAGACGACAAAAACAAAAAAGATCCTAAGAAAAACGATGATAAAGGAGATGAGAAAAAGAAACAAGATCCTAAGAAAGATGAGAAAAAAGAAAAGAAGCCCCAGCCAGGAAAAATGTCTCCACAACAAATTAAACAGTTATTAGAAAGTTTAAAAAATGAAGAGAAAAAAACTCAGAAAAAGTTAAATGCAAAGAAAGCTAAAGGGGCTAAAATTAAACAAGAAAAAGATTGGTAAATTATATATTTACAAGTAGTTAGACAATAAAAATGAAGCAAAAGTTACATTATATTATCATTTTATGTGCTCTTATGAGTGTGTCTACCTATGCACAAACACCTGAACTTATTGCAAGTGTTAGCAAAAATAAATTAGGGCTCAACCAAAGAGTGAAAATACAGTTTACCATTAATAAACAAGGGGCAGATAATTTTCAGGCTCCTAATTTTAAAAATTTTCAAATAGTTAGTGGTCCAAGTCAATCTATAAGTCAATCTTGGATTAATGGGAAAGCGAGTTTTTCTCAGTCTTATAGTTATATTGTTAAGCCTCTCAAAAAAGGAGAATTTTTAATCCCAGCTGCAAGCATAAAACTCAACAACAAAACACTAAAATCTAAGCCTGTTAAAGTAATTGTTTTAGATCCGGTAGACATCCCTAAAGATCCTAACGATCCTAATTATATTGCACAACAAAACGTTCATCTAGTGGCAGAGATTTCTAAATCTAGCCCCTTTGTTGGTGAAGGTATTTATGTAGAATACAGGCTATATGTCAGTCAAAACATAAGTGTAAGAGACTTTTCCTATACAGAATCACCTCAATATAATGGTTTTTGGAACCAAGACATTAAAATACGAGGGTTAACAACCAAAAACGGAACTTATAACAGAGAGCCCTATAGATATGTTGTTTTACAAAAAGCACTATTAATTCCAACAAAATCAGGTAAACTAACGATTGACCCAATTAAAATGGATATTGTAATTGGTGTACCAACAGGAAGAGGGGATTTCTTTGGAAATGCTATTGTAAGAAACATTACTAAAAGTTTTGCTTCAGCAAAGAAATTTATTCAATCTAAAGAACTCCCAATAGAGGGCAAACCAGAAAGTTTTAATGGTGCTGTTGGCGATTTTAACTTTATAGTAAGCTCTAGTAAAAATATTTTAAAATCAAATGAAACAGCTACTGTTTCTGTAAAAGTTACTGGAAACGGTAATTTAAAATTATTTGAATTACCAGAAATAAAAACACCTTCAGAATTAGAAGTTTTTACTCCTGAGCAGAAAGAAAAAATTAATATCAGCTCTAGAGGAATTAGAGGTTCAGTAACTAAAAATTACACCGTTGTTCCTCAATTTAGAGGTAAATATAAAATCCCAAGTACTGAGTTTTCATATTTTGACCTCAAAGAAAAAAAATATATTAGACTAACCTCTCAAGATATATTTGTAGATGTTTTAGAAGGTAAAGAATTAGTGACAGATTCTGATGTGCCTTCAAACTTTAAGAAAGACATTATTATTACCGGTGCTAATTTTAGATATATTCAAACAAGCAGCGCTTTATCTTTAGCGAATGAATCGGATTTCTACACCTCTAAATTCTACTATTTAATTTTAGTACTTCCATTATTATTTATTCCTGTCGGAATTGTAATTGCCAAAAGAAACGAAGCAAGAAGTAATGATGTTTTAGGCAATAAATTACGAAAGGCAGATCGTTTGGCTAAAAAATATCTATCTGAGGCCAAAAAACAATTAGGAACCAAAGAGGCTTTTTATGTAGCGTTGGAAAAAGCACTTCACAATTATTTGAAGGCCAAATTAAGAATTGAAACCTCAGATATTAGTAAAGAAAAAATTACAGAATTGCTAAAAAGCAAGTCGGTAGATAAAAGTTCTATTGATTCATTTATAGAAGTTTTTAATAGTTGCGATATGGCCAGGTATTCTCCTGTTTCTGTGGTAGAAATGAAAGATGATTACGAAAAATCTAAATTGGTAATTACTCAAATAGATAAACAATTGTAAGATGAAAAAAATTCTAATTTTACTGCTGTTCATATCCCAACATTTGTTTTCTCAAACTACAGACGAGTTATTTGAGAAAGGAAATGAGCACTACAAACTAGCCGAATATTCTGACGCAATTTCTAGCTATCAAGAAATAGAAGCGCTTGGGTTTATTTCTTCAGAATTATATTATAATCTAGGGAATTGTTATTACAAACTAAATAAAGTTGCACCAGCAATTTATAATTATGAAAAGGCCCTACTTATAAATCCTTTAAATGAAGATGCTCAAAGTAATTTGGTATTTGCAAAAAGACTTACCATAGATGCTATTGAAGAGCTTCCAAAAACAATTTTCCAAAAGTTAGATTCCTTATTGGTTAAGAAACTATCCTACAACGAGTGGGCTTCAGTTGCTGTTATTTTTTCTTTTCTAGGAGCAATGCTTTTTCTCCTATTTTATTTCTCATATACTCCTTCAAAAAAACGATTGTTTTTTGTGACTAGTATTGTTAGTTTTCTGGTATTATTAATCACTTCATTTTTTACAATAAAAGAGTATTCTTATGTACATACAACTGTAGAAGCCATCATTTTTAGCGAAGAGACTGATATTAAAAATGCACCCACCTACAATAGTGAAAAGGTTTTTACGCTTCATGAAGGAACTAAAGTTCGTGTTTTAGACACGGTAGATAATTGGAAAAAAATTAGAATTGCCGACGGAAAGGTTGGTTGGATTATTGCTGATGAAATAAAAATCCTTCGTATTTTTTAAAAAAAACTAAAAAAAACCATCCCCAACTTTGTATCTTTGTTTTTTTTACAAAATCATGAGTAAAACTATCATAACTTTCTTATTTTCTCTGATAATTTTGGCTTCAATTGTAGCGCCTACTTTTATCAATTTTTCTGAGAGCACTATAGAAATAACTGAAATAGTTGACTTTGGAGAAGAAGAAGAAAACAAAGGAAACGAACCTACAAAAGATTTAGAAGTAAAAATATACTACTCAAGTGACAAAGAAGGCCTTTTTTTAGGTCTTGAAAACAACAAAAGAATTCGTTTTTGTTCTAAAAACTACACCTTTAAGTTCACGAAACTGAACAGCCCACCACCCGAATTATTTTCAGTATAAAGAAGGTTTTGCCTTTTTATAACTTCACTCTTCGATATATTTAGTTTTATAAAAAACAAATATCCGTTTTACAACCGTTATAGTATCAACCATTAAACATATTAAAATGAAAGCCCTTACAAAAGAAACTCAGGCAGCCATTACTCCAAATAATGCCATTAGCTTATTAAAAGAAGGAAATCAACGGTTTCAATCAAATAAAGAAATAGAAAGAAACTTATTAGCACAAGTATCAGAAACAAGTACAGGTCAATATCCATTTGCTACAATATTACATTGTGTAGATTCTAGAGTTTCTGCAGAATTAGTCTTTGACCAAGGAATTGGTGATGTATTTAGCATTAGAATTGCTGGGAACTTTGTAAATGAAGACATTCTAGGAAGTATGGAATTTACCTGTAAACTTGCAGGAACTAAAGTAATTGTTGTTTTAGGGCACACGGCTTGTGGTGCTGTAAAAGGAGCCTGTGACGATGCCAA
>CAZAIL010000049.1:0-13596 GCA_964485155.1 uncultured Flavobacterium sp. | reverse complement strand
ACATTTTAAAATAATAGTACCCTCCCTTGGTGGAGGGTATTTTTATACAACTAAGCACCATCAAAATCTTCATCCGTTGTTTGAAAAACTAGGTATAAATAAAGATGTTTTTTGGCTACAAAGTTGGCAAATATTGAACTCGTGGGCAAGTTTCATTAGATATTGAAATAATTGTAAAAAAATGTAAAACATTTTTTTTAACTAATTAATGAAGGTATTTTTGATTATATTGGACCTATAGTAAAAACGATAAACGAGAACTTGAGTTCCTATTATCTACAAGTATGTTTCTATAAAGTGGAGCTCTAAACTACAAATAAGGAACTCACTGTGAAAAAATCATAAAACTAGTATGAATAGCCTTAGGAAAAACGTTTTCTACCCTCCATTAATACTTATTTTTTGTACAATTATATTCAGTCAAATTAACAATGACTTATTTTCTTCAAGTATCTCGAAATTAAATACTTTGATTCTAGAAAACGTTGGTTTCTTGTTCTCTTGGAGTAGCTTTTTCTTTCTAGTTCTTTTACTGATCACCTACTTTTCTCCTATTGCTAATGTTAAGATTGGCGGCAAAAATGCAGTACCTATATTAAATAAATCCAGATGGTTTGCAGTTAGTACCTGTACTACTATTGCTACAGGAATTCTCTTTTGGGGATGTGCTGAACCTCTTTTTCATTATGCAACTCCACCAATTTCTTCAATAAGCCCTGCATCTAGTCAATCTATGAATTTTTCTATGTCCACTATGTTTATGCATTGGTCTTTTACGCCATATGCAATCTACTGCGTGGCAGGATTAGTCTTTGCATTATCATTCTACAATTTAAAAAGAAAATTTAGTGTGGCTTCGCTAATTCCATTTAAGCAAGGAAGCACCAATAAAAAGTTAGAGAGCGTTATAGATGTAATTTGTTTATACAGCCTTGTACTAGGAATGTCTGCATCTCTTGGAGCTGGTATTTATTCAATAATTGGAGGACTTAATGAAATATTTGACATACCAAAATCGAATTTCGTAATCGGTTGTGTGGGTGCTGTGATTATTGTCAGCTTTATTCTCTCTGCAATAAGTGGTCTACAAAAGGGTATAAAATGGCTCTCAACAATTAATATAGTTGGATTCATACTTCTTGCAATTTTTATTTTCTTAGTTAGCTATCCTCTTGATATTTTGAAAATTGCTTTCTCTGGAATGTTAGAATATATAGTTACTTTTCCTCAAAGAAGCCTAAATATTGGTTCAGGAATTTCACAAACATGGAGACATGATTGGAGTATTTTCTATTGGGCAAATTGGTTTGCTTGGGCGCCAATTGCAGCACTCTTCCTAGGAAAAATATCAAAGGGATACACGGTTAGGCAATACATTAATTTTAACTTAATTCTACCAGCTTTGTTTGCTATTGTCTGGATTTCGATCTTTAGTGGAGCTACGCTTCATGCTAATTTGATCAATGAAAATTTACTATTTGAAACGATGCAATTAAAAGGAGAAGAATCTGTAATGTATGGTTTACTTTATAAAATCGGATTTAGCAAAATCACAATTCCAATAACATTGGTTTTAATTTACATTTCGTATGTGACTGCTGCTGACTCTAATATTTCTGCAATGAGTGCAATGTCCGAAAATGAAAAAACTAATTCAAATCAGGAAGCTTCAATCATTACAAAAATCATTTGGGGGCTTGTAATCGGAGGTTTAACGTATATCATGCTATCAACGAAAGGATTAGAAGGTATTAGAATTCTATCATTATTCGGAGGCTTTCCAGCTCTCTTCATAATTATCTTTGCTAGTTTTTCGCTTATAAGATTCCTGTTTAACAAAAAGCTTATACTGTTGGAAGAATAAATAGTGCAGAACTACTGTTGATAAAAATTCCAATGGACAGTAATTAAAACAAGACTAGAACATTAACTTCAAATACTTCACAAAACAGTTCAGTTTCATACCCCACCGCACCACAATTATTATTGTAAATAACTTTTAATTTTTGGGGATATTTTTTTTTTAATTTAGCACTGATTAAAATTATACATGAACCAATGAAATTAACTACACTATTCATATCACTTATGTTGTCCACTACTATGGTATTCGGACAGTTAGAAGCAAAAATTGACAGTATTTTTTCTGAATATAACAATTCACCAGGATGCGCTGTGGGTATTTACAGCAATGGAGAAATACTTTTTAAGAAAGGATATGGAATGGCAAACCTAGATTACGACATTAAAATAAGTCCTGAGACAGTTTTTGATATTGGTTCTGTATCAAAACAATTTACTGCAGCCTGTATTCTTATGTTAGAAAATCGTGGAAAATTGTCTTTAGACGATGATATACGTAAATACATTCCTGAAATTTCTGAATTCAAAGAAGGTGAAATCACCATAAGAAATTTACTACACCATACAAGTGGTTTAAGAGACTACCTAACATTAATGTTTTTATCAGGTCGTTCATTTAATGATTACTTCACAGAACAAATGGGACTTGATATTTTAACAAGACAAAAAACACTGAATTTTACTCCAGGAACAGAATATATGTATAGTAATTCAGGGTATCTAGCCTTGGCAATTATTATAAGACGAGTAAGTGACGAATCTATTGGAGAATTTGCAAAAAAAAACATATTTGATCCATTGGAGATGGTAAATACTTTCATTTATGAAGACGGAACTAAAGTAGTAAAAAATAGGGCTATCGGCTATTCAGAACAAGGGTATGAATATAAAAGAGAACACCATTTTGATTTTCTTGGCGGTGGTGATGGACAGGTTTACACCACGGTTGAAGATTTCTTTAAATGGAACGAAAACTTCAAGTCCATCAAAGTAGGAAATAGCTCCTTCTTAGATAAAATGCTTACAAAAGGGAGGTTGTCTACTGGTGATACTATTGAATATGCTTTAGGACTAACGCATGGTGTTTATAAAAATTTAAAAACGATAGGTCATGGTGGTTCTTGGGGAGGTTTTAGAGCTCATTATGTTCAATTTCCTGATAAGGATTTAGCCATTGTAGTGATGAGTAATTTTAGTAATGTAAATACTGAAGGTAAAGCCATGCAAATTGCTGATCTAATTTTAGACTATAAACTTGATGAGTTTAAAGAAAAGAAAAAAAACGACACACCCTTGAAAGACACTAAAATTAATCCACAAGAGTACATTAATACTCAATTAATTGGTGAATACGAAATACAAACTGGTGCAGATTTGGAAATAAGCATAAAAAAAGATTCTCTTCATGTCTTTCAGACTTGGAATTCTGTTTCATACAATATCATCAACACAACTGGTAATACCTATGAAATATCTAATGATAACTCCCTACAGTTTGTATTCTCAGAACTAAAAAGTAATGTAACCCATCAGCTTACCATTTTACATAATGGTGAAAAGACCGTCTGTAAAAGGAAAGAAAAAATAAATATATCGACAGTAAACTTAGAAGATTATACTGGGAATTTCTTCAGCGAAGAATTAGGTATTGATTATTTAATATCTACGGAACCTGGATTAGAAATAGCACAAATTGTTATTCAAGCAAAAGCATCCGATGAAGAAGAAAATAAAACAATAGAAAAGCTTAAAACAATCCGTAATAGTGTTTTAAAAAATACTTCTTCATTTTCTTCAAATGCAATTTTATATTCACAAGACCCTGAATCGAGATCTCGTGGTGGTAGCTATATGTTAGATGAAAATCGACCTAAAATGGTAGAGGAATTTAGAAAACAGGCTTTTCAACTTAAAGAGGGTGAAATTTCTCAACCTTTCAAGACAGGATATGGGTGGCATATTGTTACCGTTGATAAAATTAAAGGGGCACTAATAGATGTTAGACACATATTACTTGTTCCTATTGTATCTGGTGCTGCTTTGGATGAAGCACAAAACACTTTGAATCTTCTAAGCAAACGAATTACAGATGGTGAAATTAGTTTTTCAGATGCTGCACGTGAGTTTTCAGATGATAAAATAAGTAGTATTAATGGAGGTTCTTTGATAAATCCTGAAACTGGAAATACTCATTTTTCACTAGCCAGTTTTGATGCACAAGTATACAACCAGATTGCAACACTAAAAGATAATGAAATTTCCAAACCAATACTGGAAGAGGACCCTAATGGAAGAAAAAAATACAAGATTGTTACTGTTTCAAATAGAAAGGACAAATTGAACGTGAAAATTCCAAATACCGACACAAAAGAACTACAGATTTATAAAACTGATGTTTTTAACTCTAGGAGTGCTATTTTACGATTTATCAGAAATGATGGAGTCGTAAAAAGCTTTGAATTTGATTTTGGTAGGGTCAAAAACTTGATATTCGAAAAAAAGCAGAAAACTCAATAAACTGATCGAAAAGTTTTAAATACTTTTTTTAAGTAATTAAGTAGCTACCACTAAAGAACTCTTTTAATTTTACCTAACGAACTTTAATGTAGTGGAAATAGAATTAATCTTCAAGACTCTAAATCAGAAAGGTATGATTGGCTAAAATTCGATTCTGTTTGTAATTAAAAACAGAATTGAACCTAGTATAAAACTTAACCAACGTATAAAATAAATTAGTCTAAAAAAACACCTATTTTAGACACTTTTATTTCTTAAGCTCTTATGTATGAAAACTAACCATTGGTACGAACGAATCCCGCATGCAGTAACCATGCTGTTTATGATCATCGTTTTTGTAACACTTTTAACATACATTATTCCTGCAGGTGAGTTTAAACGGATTTTAATTGAGGGAAGAAACAGAGTAATTCCGGGTTCTTACAGTATTATTCCTAGTACCCCTATAGGTTTTTTAAATATGTTTAAAGCCATTCCTTTAGGTTTTAAAGCTGCTATTGAGGTGATGTTTGTGGTAATTTCAGGTGGTATTATGTTTGGTGTTATGGAAGAAACGAAAGCGATAGAAAACGCTGTAGGTACTTTTGTGCAGAAAATTGGACGAGAAAAAAAATACTTGGCCGTTGTTATTATGACTTTTATATACGGTGCTTTGGGTGTTTTTGTTGGATATGAACACAATATTGCTCTAATTCCAATTGCAGCTGTCGTAAGTTTAGCACTTGGTGGAGACTTGGTGCTAGCAGCAGGAATATCTGTTGGTGCCGTAACCATTGGTTTTGGCCTTTCACCCATAAATCCATATACAGTTGGTATTGGTCACAAAATTGGAGAACTCCCATTGTTTTCTGGAGCTTTATTGCGTAGTCTATTATGTTTTTCTGCTTTAAGTTTTCTTGCTTTTTATAATGTTAGATATTTAAAAAAGATTTCTAAAAACCCTGAAAGTAGTCTTGGAAAAGAGTTAAATGAAGACGGAATTGTTCTTTCTAAACCTATATCAGAATATTCAATTTCAATTAATAATTGGTTGGTAATAGGTGCTTTTATTATTGGACTGGGTTTCATATTATATGGTGTTTTTAATCTGAATTGGTACATTAACGAAATATCTGCTATATTTTTAATGGTTACAATAGCTACAGGAATCATAGCAGGAATGAAAGGAAATAGGATTAGCGAAACTGTATTGAAATCAGTAGCCTATGTTGCTCCTGGAGCATTTATGGTAGGTTTTGCTACAACCATTAAAGTATTGATGGAAATGGGACATATTAGTGATACGATTTCTTTTCATTTATCTGAAGTATTAAAAACATTACCCTTGTATTTATCTGCTATAGGGATGTCAATTTCTCAAAGTATCATTAACTTTTTTATTCCCTCAGGTAGCGGACAAGCCTTGGCTACCTTACCCGTTATGTTACCGCTTGGAGAGGTAATTGGTCTTACTAGGCAAACAACTATTTTAGCATTTCAAATTGGTGACGGAATTTCTAATTTAATAAACCCAACTCTTGGTGGGTTAATTGCCATGCTAAGTATGTGTCGTGTTCCGTTAGATAAATGGTTGCGATTTATTTTTCCTGTGGCAATAATTGTATTTTTGCTCTCAGCTATATTCTTAATTATAGCGGTAACTATTGGCTATCAATAATATGAATGTAGAAGATATTTTAGGAAAACTGGTTGGTTTTCCAGTTTTAGGAGGAGAAAGTAATCTTGATATTATCCATTGGATTAAGAATTATATTGAAACATTTGGCATAGAAACTACATTAGTTCCAAATAAAGAAAAAACGAAAGCCTCGTTGCATTGTAGAATTGGTCCAGCAGTAGATGGAGGAGTTATATTATCTGGGCACACAGATGTTGTACCTGTAAAAGGTCAAGTTTGGGATACAGACCCATTTACACTTGTAAAAAAAGACGGTAAATTATTTGCTAGAGGAAGTGCCGATATGAAAGGTTATATCGCATGTTGTTTAGCTGCACTCCCAACGTTGAGAGAAGCTGATTTAAAAAAACCTATCTATTTTGCTTTTAGTTATGATGAAGAGATTGGTTGTTTAGCAGCACCAGAACTGATAGAACATATCAAACAAAGCTATGAAGAAAATGCTACCTATGCCATTATTGGTGAGCCATCATCATTGGAGCCTGTTATTGGAAAAAAAGGAGTCTGTTATGTACAAACCGAAGTAAATGGCTCAGCCGGACATAGTAGTGGAATTCATAAAGAAATAAGTGCTATTCATGAAAGTACGCGACTTATTATGTGGCTAGAAAATAAAATGAAGCTATTATCGCTAGCCAGACAAGATGATAGATTTGAGCCACCACATTCAACCATTCATGTAGGCCAAATAAGCGGAGGTGTTGCTACTAATATTGTAGCAGATTACACCCGTTTTGAGTGGGATGTGAGAGTTATCCCAAAAGATGATATCCACACTATTTTTGATGACTTTTTTGCGTTTTGCGAAGAACTAGAACAAGAGGTAAGGAAACTGTTTCCAGATTTTACAATTACCAATACATTATTACATCCTCCTGTGCCAGCACTAGATACTAAAGAAACAGATAGTATTGTTGCATTGACTCAAGAAATCTCAGGCCGTGATACATGGAGAACTGTTGCTTATGCTGCAGAGGCAGGACAATTTCATGAAGCTGGGTATGAAAGTATTATTTGTGGACCAGGATCTATAGAACAGGCACATCGTGCCAATGAATTTACCACACAAGAACAACTTGATAAGTGTGTGAAAATGTTAGAAAAACTGGTTGTGAAGTTTTCGGTCTAAAACAGATGAACTTATTTCTAAAACTAAAAATATAGAAAACTAAAACCATTACATTTGACTTATAATAAACGATAATGATTACTACATGTACAATAAAAGGCATGACCTGTGAAGGCTGCGTTGCAAAAGTGAAATATCTATTTGAACAACATTCAAATATCTCATCGGCTGAAATTGTGCTTAAAAACAATACAGCTAAATTAACCATGGAAAAGGAGATAGCAACACATGAGTTACAGAGACTTTTTGAAGCACATCCTAAATATACCGTCACTTTTCCTGATACTGAAGAAAACAAACAACATGAAAATGTTTTTACTACTTATAAACCACTATTACTTATATTTTTATTCATTGCAGCTACAACAGGAATTGCCTCAATAGACCATGGTAAAATTGAGATTATGCAGTGGATGCGATACTTCATGGCTGGTTTCTTTATTGTGTTTTCCTTCTTCAAATTTTTAAACCTTACCGGTTTTGCAGAAAGCTATGCTATGTATGACGTACTCGCAAAACGAGTAAAAGTATACGGTCTTGTATATCCATTTATTGAATTAGCATTGGGCGTTGCCTACCTAACAGATTTTGAACCTACGGTAACTTATATTGCAACTATATGTATCATGGGCTTTAGCAGTATTGGTGTGATCCAAAGTGTCTTAGACAAAAAGAAAATTCGCTGTGCCTGCCTAGGAGCTGTTTTTAATTTACCTATGAGTATGGTTACCATTATAGAAAATTTGACAATGGTTTTAATGGCACTAATTATGTTGTGGAAAACTTAAGAAAGTTGACCATAAAAAAACAACTGACACCATACATACTAAAACCTTTACCAGTGACTATTAAGCTGAACATAATTTACAATTACCTTGTATCAAAAGTTGTATGTTAGCTAGTTCTCTGTTAGAAATCTCCCTTGCCACAATTTAGACTTTGAAAATAAAGATGAATATCTACAAGTCTAAATTTTTAAAACCTGTACCATCTCATAGTCTATCAATCTATAAAAAAATCAACCAATACTATGATCAAGCATGCAGTATACATGAGGTATTTTGCATTGCCTTAACATTTATTTTTAAATATGTTAAAACTTGATAATTTGCTTCGTAATTGTGCTATTAATAGTACTTATTTTTATCAAGTAAATTCCATCGTTAATAAAGCTTATGTCAATTTCACTTACATTAGTCGCAGTAGTCACAAGCTGACCTAACAATGAATACACTTCAATATTATACGTTTCAGAATTTCCTTTTATATACAAAATGTTTTCTACAGGGTTTGGATACACTACTATCGAATTAGAATCATCAACTGGAGGTTCGTTGCTATTTATAGCTTTTGGACTTCCATTTTCATTGATGCAGTTCCAGTTTTCAGGTAATAAATTATCTAAATCGGATGAAATTAATTCCAATGTGTTTCCTGTTTCATCTGCACAAATTGGCCAAGGCAACTCAGAATCATAATATACTTCATCCAAAAGAATCCCATGTGAGTTGTATAATCTCACAGCATCAGAACTTCCAAGTCCAAAGCCTAAATCACCAATATGAGAAATTTCTGGATATATACTATTGAAATCTGATGTGTCTTTTACGAATACTAAAAATCCATTCCCTTCAATTTGAGTACCCGCCGGTATTTCAAAAACATGATCATCATCATTGTCTTTAATTTGCCAATTTGAGACATTGATTGGTGTTGGTGTTGGATTGTACAGTTCAATCCAGTCACCAGGGTTAAATGACTCACTAGAACTAAAATTAATTTCATTAATAACCATTGACTCTTTAACTTCAATAGGAACAGCCACTTTATAGAAACAGATGTTTAATGAATCTTGCACAACTACGTTATAGTTACCTACAGCTAAGTTTGAAAATGTATTACTGGTAACAAAGTTTTGCCCTCCATCAATGCTATATAAGTATGGGCTAAGTCCTGAGGTTGGAGTAATCACTATTGAACCTTCTGTTGAAACAACAGAAGAAACTGTAGTCGCTAGAATATCGACTGTTGAAAAAGTACAGGCATCTATTGAAACGGTCTCTTGATATGAGCAAAGTTCTAAAGCATCTTGTATATAAACGTCATAAACCCCAGTAGATAGATCACTAAAGGTATTAGAGTCAAAAAATGTTTGTCCACCATCGATACTGTATTGAAATGGATTCAATCCAGCACTTGTGTTTATTGTAATGGATCCATCATTAGCAGCTGCAGAAGTTACATGAGATATGTTTATATCAGCAGTAATCTCACATCCAGTCTCATTAAGACAGAACATTTCTTGCACTTTGGAATCAAACTCACCAGTATTTGCTAAAATTGTATTACCTGCTGCATCGAGAAGAAGAAAATCTCCTTCACCATAACCACAGCAAATACCATCTCCAAACGAATCGTATACGTATAATGAGAAGCAAGAACTATAATCTAAACAAATGTCTTGGCTAAAGACATCCGTTCCATATTGTAAAGAACCACTAGCTATTATTTGGTTTGCTCCTTCGTCATATAGTTCCCAAGATGTTTCCTGAGGATAATTATCAGCGTTAATAATAAGTGTTACAATATCATAATCTGAATCTAAAGTTGTTGTTGTTGATACTGTATTGTTGGTTACATCTCCGTCTTCTAGGTTGTTTACCTCTACTAAGTTTAGCGTAATGTTATTATTAATTTGTTGAAGGTTTTGATCAATTATTAGTGTTACTGTTCCTTCCTCCTGAAATGGTATGTCTACAGTGGCATTAACAAGGTCTACAACTAAATCATTAACCAACACCTCAATTGTCACGTCGGTTATGGTAGTATCGCCATGATTAGTAAGGATAGCGCTCATCTCAACCACACCGTCACAAACTACAGATAGATCACCTACTGAAAGTGCTCCGTCCAACTCATGAACCTTACTTAGAACAACATTTAAAGTATTATTGTTCTCATATTCATCATTTACATGACTAACTACTGCTGTGACATCATAATCGCCAATAGTTGAAAAATCTTGCGGAGCTGAAAATTGAATATCAGCTTCACTAAAAGGTTGAATTGTTTGAGGAATATTAATTATTTCCATCGATTGGCCATCTACCAGAAGCTCGACATCAAAATTACTCATATCGTTTAAACCATGATTAGCAATAGTTGCTGTTACAAGCTCATCACTTCCAAGGCTAGAAGAGGACTGGGGTTCCAAAATTGCAGTAACACCCAAATCATTATTTGCAGTAATATCTGCCCAAAATGAAACCCATGGTCTTGCTTGTTTAATTATCAATTGATCTTGAGCAGTTACCTTATATTCAATATCCATTCCAAAACCTTCTGCTCCCTCAACTGCATAAAGTATTTCAAACTCATCATGAATAACAGTAAGGTACTCTCTCATTTGATCAAGATATACTTGATCCATTACCAACTCTCCGGGATCTACTAGATTGGACAGTCTTAATACGAGATAACCACCCCCTTGTAAAGGATCTTGATACAATAAAATCTCCTCTGGAACAGAGTTTGGATCTGGGTTTGTAATCAATGATTCTCCTACTTGGGTATTTAGATAAAATGTGCCTTCAGTATCGTAAATAGGATCAATACTTATCCCTACACCATTTGATTGTTCTTCTTGAAAATTGGGGTGACATAACACACCCATAGCCGCTATAAAGTGATCAACACGATAAAAATCTCTTTCTTCATATGCTCTAAAATTCCACATACTAGCATACACTTGTTTAATGGATTTAGAGATATGTCCTTCATCTAGGTGTTGGGTTTTAGAGGTATACAAACCCGCACCACTAAATCCGGGTAAATCTTCATTATTAGTACTTGATCGGCATCTAACGGCAGTACCCTCTGGAAAATCATCATGCATGTCTTGTAAATTATCTAGCATCCACTGTGGCATTGGTGCATCTTTAATATCTCTTCTAAATGTTTTTAGACGGTCTATTCTAAAGTTTAAGTCATTCTTAAAAACAGGATTATCAATCATGACTTGCGCCTCTTCGTAAAAGTTATTGAATTTCATAAATTCATCATAGTAGTAAAATGGAATTCCAAAGCCATCAGGTATTGTTCCAATAGGTAAGCCAAATGATCTCATGGTAGCAACGTTAGAACACTTTGCACCATATGAGCTAGACATTCCAAAATCAATGTCATCTAAAGGTAAAATATCTGTAAAACTTAAATCTCGTATTGGAATTTGTGGTTCGGTAGGTCTAAGGTCTTCATACCAGTCATTTACTTCAGCTAAAGTGGCTGCTCGTATCTGATACTGCTCGTTTTCTACTTTATAATAAATATAATTCCCTAACAGGTTTGCTATTTCATCAATCGATAAAGGATCTGCAATATATGCATTCGGAACATTGTCTTGAATAGCTCTTAGGTTAACATGCGATAAAGGTGTTTGTATAACGGAAGTGATAATTCCGCCAACTCTTGGCAGTGAATTTGGTAATGCATCATAGAGAACAATATCTCTACTTCCAGGGGTCTCACTTAGATCTTCCATATGTTTAAAGAATCCATATCCTTCTGCTTCATGGAAGGGAATGTAGTTTATTTCAGCGAAGACATCCGATTCTAAAACAACTTCAATTCTAGTATCCACAAAATCTGTAGCATAATTATTGAGGTAGTCGTTCTCATCTGCCTGACCAATAAAGTGATTCATGTTATTTTGAAGAAAAGGCATATTGGCTGCCAACAGCTCATATGTTCTTTGTGTGGCATCAAAATTATAGGCGTTTCCAAAAGAAAAGTTGAAGGAGTAACTACCAATAGTTCCGTTTGGAAGGATGTCATTGGGATTAAAAACAATCTCTCCAGAGCTGTCATCTCCATTTACCGTTGCACCAATAGCATTAAAAAAGGTTGCATGAATAGTATAGGTATTACTATTTATAAAATAAATCTTCGGTTGGGGCGTGTCTCTATCTAGTATCCCGAATTTAACATACAACTGCCCATCTAGAAATGGTGCCCAACCGACGTTGTTCACTGCTGCCAAATCCAAAAAGGTTTCAGCATCTGGTATTGATGTTGCTCCATCTACAAATGCAACGGCATCTGCATAGTTAATCGGAGCATCGGTGGGCATATTATTGAATTCTGTAATATCATCTATACCATCTCCATCATAATCTAAAGGAGACGCCACATCATGTTCGGTTACTGTATATTCTAGTAATGGATAAGCTCCTGCTGGATCTGAGATTACCATGGTTCCATTAACTCCCATGGTCATTGAGGTTGCCCAGTTAAATGTGGAACTATGCTGCGCATGAAGCATATAATATTTACCTTCTTGAGCTTGAATAGATAATTGGGCTTGACCAAAACCATTTACAGAGTAATTATCTATTGGTACGTTTTGAGAAAAACAAAAATGATGAACATATATTAAACAAATAAGTAACAAAAAATAATTCTTAATCATACAAAGCTTTTTCATATTAACGTTGTAATATACAAATGTTTAGCTTCATACTAGAAAATTTTAAGTTAATTCAAAATTAGAACTTACACTATACGTAGACTTCCTAGCCAACTCTCAAGAATTATTTTTTGGTTATTTTAGGCCTAAAGTACAACCGAGTATGTATCCTAACCCCACAGACGGAATTGTTACAGTAGATTTAAAAAAGAATTACAGCAATGTTTCAATAGCAGTGCATGATATGTTGGGAAGAAAAATTATGACTAAACACTACGAACTGGTGCAAAATTTTGGATTAACCCTACAGCGGTCCTCAGGAGTTTATTTCTTAACTGTTATTTCTGAGAATAAGAAGGCCGTTTTCAAGCTGATTAAAAATTAAAGACCAGTACCCTAGCTAGGTATAGAGACTGTACTGAAATACAATATTCATTATTACCCACACTTTTATAAAATATAATCCCCAAGAATAAAAACTATACCTGGGGATTCTTCTTTACTTAAAAAGAACTCTAAAAAAGTGGGGACTCAATTAATTCATAAAAATTTGATACACTACTATTACCATTTGTTTTATTGTATGGGTTTAATACTCAACATAAGATCTTGACAAAGACCAAATTCCTTTTTCATCAGATTGAGTAATATTCCACGTACCATTCATAACCTCATCGTTTTCAATATTTCCTGAGAAAACTGTTCCTAGAGAAGATGCTCCAGAAACCAAGTTTCCATCAACTGATCCACTAGCATATGAGGTACTTCCATAGACTGAACTTTTAGATAAAATATATACCGCATCATTAAATACAATGGCATTAAAAGTTCCTTGGTCATTATTTTGATCTATTCCTTCATAGCTACCCTCATACAACTGGGCTTCATAACTTGAATTTTCTTTAACTACTATAATGGATGCGTCTGGGTGCCCCTCTATAGATA
>CAZAIL010000048.1:0-13844 GCA_964485155.1 uncultured Flavobacterium sp. | reverse complement strand
CTTAAAAACCCTTTAACTCATAGAGTTATAGGGTTTTTTATTTTTAAGAACCACTTTGTGTACCATTTAGTGATTCTTTTTGTGTATTTAGGGTAATTAATTTTCAGTTATTTGATTAATTAGTTTGTCTGAAAACTTATTTGAAGTAAAGAAAGAATTTTCAAATCATCAACTATAAGGGAACTGATTATGTTACATATGGTTGTTCTGAATCATCTTAATAAAGGTAAAATTGGATTCGTAGTATCGGAGGGTAGTGGTATCATCCGTCATTTTCCAACAACAACTCAGTAAACCTCCTCTTCAAAAATTATTAAAGAATCTCTTTCAAAACCAATTTTGATAGTTCCATCTAACTTTTTTTGAGAAGCAAAATGAAGTGTATAATTATGAGATATCTCTAGAGTATTTAAATAATGAGTGCCTTGATAATTACTTTTTTTAATAATACCATTCGTCATAAATTTAGATTCTTTATTTACAATAAAATCAGCTTGTCTTATCATATATGAATTTTCATATTTTGGTGTAAACCCAAAGAGAGTTAGTTGGCTTTTATTAAATTTTTCAACGGGGCTAAATAGAGATGCTATATACAAATTTACTGGAGTTTTATAAAGTATTTCTATAGTTCCTTTTTGAATAACTCTCCCATTCTTTAGAACTACAATCTCATCTGCCATGGAAATTGCATCATCTATATCATGTGTTACAAAAAGGGTTGTAACATTTGTCTTTTTTAAAATTGAGAAAACTTCGTTTCGTAATTGTAATTTTAAAGAAGTATCCAAATTACTAAAAGGTTCATCTAGTATTAATAGTTTGGGTCTAGGTGCTAATGCCCTTGCTAATGCAACTCGTTGCTGCTGACCTCCTGATAATTCGTATGGATAACGATTTTCGTATCCTTCTAGTTCTACTAGCTTAAGTAAATCGTACACTCTTTCTTCTAAACCTTCTTTTTTTGATATACCATAACCTATATTTTCATATACAGTAAGGTGAGGGAAGAGAGCATAATCTTGAAAGACCATTCCTATCTCCCGTTTTTCTGGAGAAACCATTGTAGTATCACTAGTAAAAATAATGTTATTTAAGCTTATCGTTCCTGTTTCGGGAGATTCTAGGCCAGCTATCAATCGCATGAGTGTTGTTTTACCACTACCACTTTCACCTACTACAGCAAGAGTAGTTCCCTCAGTCAAGGAAAGCTCATCTATACTCAGTACTGGATTTCCCTTGGTGTACGATTTTTCTAATCCTAAGATATCTAATAATATTGCCAAAATTTTATTATTTATTGTTTTAAATAATTAGCAAAATTATTGATTCTTTTTTTAAAAACAATATTTATAAAAATCTCTAACATTGATTCACATAATTTTATTTTAAAATCAACCTATTTAATAATATAATAGGCAACATCCCAGATAAAATAATACATAGTGAAGGAATAGAGGACTCTAATATTAATTCATCACTGGCAAATTCATAGGCTTTAACAGCCAATGTATTCACATTATAAGGTTTTAATATAAGTGTTAATGGTAATTCCTTCATCGTATCTACAAAAACAAGAATAAAAGCACTCAACATACCAGTTTTAAGCAAAGGGAAGTCAATCTTAAAAAAAGTACTAACTTTTCCTCTACCTAATAATTGTGAGGATTCTGAAAGTTGTTTACTTAATTTACCCTGACTAGCTTCTAACGGATTAAAAGCAACAGCCATGAACCTAATGATATAAGCATAAATCAAAACAATTATTGTTCCGTTGAGTAGTAATCCTAGATTGATATCAAATAATTTATCTGCTATTTTAATAATCCATTTGTCTAAGGCTAGGGTTGGTATCATTACACCAATTGCAATTATTGCACCTGGAATAGCATAACCTAAAATAGCAATACGAGAACTTTTCTTAAGTATCTTTAATCGATTCCATTGTGGAAAATAGAGTATTAAAAGTGCAAAAAACAGGGTAACTACCCCTGTTAATATTGCAATACCTATGCTCTGCAAAGCAATAACTAAAAAGGACGAACTAAAAACTTCTGAGTAGGTTAATAATGCCCAATAAAGCAGCTGAAAAAATGGAATTATAAATCCAAATATAATAGGAATACTGGCGATGATCAAAAGTAAAAACCTGTACCTTTTAGAAACGTTAAGTTTAGGTAATCGCAGTCCGTTTTTTATTTTTAGGCTATAATCTTTTTTTCCACGTTGCCATCTTTCTATATAAATAAGAATAAAAACTAACAAAAGTAGCAATGAAGAGAGGTATACAGCTGTTGATGGTTCAGACAACGAAAACCAAGATCTAAAGATACCTGTAGTAAAGGTAGCAACTCCAAAATACTTAGCCGCCCCGTAGTCATTAAAGACCTCCATTACAACTAGTATTAACCCACCAATGATGGCTGGTCTTGCCATAGGGAGAACTATAAATAAAAAGGTTTTTATTTCTGACGCCCCTAATATCTTAGATGCTTCTATAAGTCTACTTGATTGATATAAGAAGATAGCTCGCGCGCTAATATATACATACGGGAACAATGATACACTTAGCACTAAAATAAGTCCGTAGATATTCATTATATCAACTTTATAAGAGATTGAACCAAAAATTGATAAGAATTGTGAAAAAGCACCACCATAATCAAATACCCCTGCATAAGCATAAGCTGTGATATAGGAAGGAATAGCTAATGGAAGTATTAACATCCATTCTAAAGGTTTACTCATAGGAATATTATACCTGCTAACTATCCAAGCTGCTGAAACACCAAAAAATCCAGTAAGAAGTATACAACCCAAACTCAATATAAGAGTATTTAAACTGTAATCTAACAAAACATTTTTCACTATGTGGCTCCAACTCTCACCTGGTCCAAGATATAGTTTAAACGCTATAGTAATGACAGGTACTGCTACAAAACAAATAATAAGTAAGGTATATATAGACCATTTATTTGTGTCGCGCCATATGTTATTTTTTAGTCTCGAAATGTAATAATTTTAAAGTTATTCGGTATAATACCATTTCTATTTTGAAATGACAGTACTTAAACAAGTTTTTTTTTATTTTTTGGACTACAAATAAGAAATATTATTATTTCCAACCTACACTATCAAAAACTAATACAGCTTTTTTATTGTTTTTCCCAAGAGCAGATAATAATAAAGTATCCTCTTTAAAAACTCCCCAAGATTTCAATAATGGTGAAATCTCAACATTTTCATTTACTGGATATTCATAGTTTGCTTTAGCAAAAACTTCTTGTGCTTTATCGCTTGCTAAAAATTCAATAAATTTAACTGCATTATCTTTATTAGGTGAAAATTTAGCAACACCTGCTCCACTTATATTTATATGAGTACCTCGTCCTTCTTGATTTGGGAAAAAGATTCCAACTCCCTTACCTGATTTTACCTCTTCAGGATCTTTAGAATTTAGTAATTTACCTATATAATAAGTATTAACAATAGCTACATCACCCTCACCGGCTACCACAGCTTTTACCTGATCTCTATCATTTCCTTTTGGAGAACGAGCCATATTTTCTACCATTTTTTTTGCCCAACCAGTTGCTACTTCTTCACCATTATTAGCAATTAAAGAGGCCATTAACGATTGGTTGTAGATGTTTCCTGAAGAACGAACTAGTATTTTACCTTTCCAACGATTATTAGCTAGGTTTTCATATGTAGATAAATCTTCCGGTTTGATACGCTCTTTTGCATAAGCAATAACACGAGCACGTTTAGTAAGACCAAACCACTGACCATCTTTATCTCTTAGGTGAAGTGGTATTATAGAGTCTAGTGTTTTTGAAGTAACGCTCTGTAATAAACCTTTATCTACAGCCCTAACTAATCTTCCTGCATCAACAGTGATTAAGACATCTGCTGGAGACTGATTGCCTTCTAATGTCATTTTTTGCATGAGTTCGTCTGCACTAGCATTCACTACATTAACTGTAATACCTGTTTCTTTTTCAAACTGTGCAAATAGTACTTGATCAGATGGATAATGCCTGTGAGTATATACATTTACTTCTTTAGAAACCTCTTTAATTTTAATATTTTTTGTAGTTTTCTCTTTGTTACATGCTGTTAAAATACTAAGAGCTAGTATGCCTATAAAAATACTTTTTTTCATATTGTATATTAATTTAAAATTCATTTTTTAATTGTGCTATCCACTTTTGTAAACGAGCTTTAGTGTGCTCTGTTTCATTATCTTGATCTAAGGCTAGGCCATAAAATAATTCTTTATTAACTAATGCTTTTGATTCTGTAAAATCATAACCCTCGGTTGGCCAATACCCTATAATTTTTCCACCTTTTTGTAAAACAACCTTTGCTATTATACCAACACCATCAATAAAATATTCATGATAACCGTGCTGATCTCCCAACCCGTAAATTGCGACTGTTTTGCCTGTAAAATTAATTTTTTTAAAATCTTCGAAAAAAAGTTCCCAATCACTTTGTAAATCTCCATCATACCAGGTGGACAGGCCAAATATGAAAATATCAAATTTCGAGAAAAAAGATAAGTCTACGACAGATACTTCTTTAACTTCAAGCTCTAAGAAATCAATAGATTCTACGATATCATAAGTAACCTCTTCAGTAAAACCAGTGTCCGAGCCATATATAAGTGCAGCTTTCTTCATAATTTAGGAGAATTGTTTAAAAAATCAACTTATTTCTCTTTTTTTTCTAGCTTTAATAAAACTTTTTACAAAAACTACAAGGGCAAAAATTGTTGTAATAATCATAATAACAACTCTTAGTATTGCATTGATATCTACCCTTTCAAATGCTCCTATAAGTGGTTTTATTAAACCAAATAAAATAATAAGTGTAAGTAAGACCGCAACATGTGCAATTATTTTATTTTCTTTTTTAACTCCGTAATTACAAAGAATGAGAATTACACCTATGCCCGCAGGAATTAAAGCGGTAGCAGATGGAGTGTCAGAAGACAAATAACCCCACGATGACATTACTAAAAGACTAATAGCATTTATAAGACTTGATATGTAAGCTTTCATAACTAAATAATTTTAACTTTTAACAAAGATACTATTCTATATGGAATCATTCTAAATAATTAAATTAATTTTAGTAATAATCCATATAACAAAAAAAACAATTAAGTAAAATTCAAAATGAACGTAAAAAGAATCAATTTATAAATCAAATAAATTTCAAATTAAATGTTCTAACAGGTAAGAAAGACGATTGTTTAATTATTTCAAAATCTAGTTTTGATAAAAGATTTAAAATAATTTCTATAAATAGATCTGTATTTAGAGAAATAATTTAGAGCTATCTCTATAAGATTGTATTTATTTGTTGGGAAACCTCCCTTGATTTCCAATTCCGTCCATATCAATATCGTCATAGGATTCCTGATAGTCATTTCTATGTCTAGTATCTTCTTTTTTAATAGAAGTCAACAAGAAATACACGTAAATGATAAAAATCAGAAATCCTACAATAAAAATAGCTAAATTCATTTATATATTGTTTGTATTATTAGTACTGAAAATGATAGAATAAATGGCAACAAAAACACGGTCCATTTTTTTTATTATAACTCTACAATAATAATAAAAAAGATTCTTAATCAAAACTGAAAAAGCTACGAAAAACTCATTACTTATTAATTTTAAATCTAATTAAAACCGCTAATTAATAAGATTTGTTATTCGATACCAAAACGTATTCTAATGTACTGTTTTTGATTTATTTTTATATCAAAATAAAGACCATATAAAGTTAATGAATTGCACATATATAGAAATTTACCACACATAATAATTTTAATTTCTAATATAATCTAAATACTTATGCTAACGATACATTAAAGTTATGCAACTCTATTTCTTGCCATAACTTTTTTAATTTGTATTTTGAGATCTCTTATAAACCGATGGAAATCGACTGTAATTCTATGCCGATTTCTATTAATTTGTTTCATGTGTGGATGCGTAACTTCTCTTTATTTCATTTTACATCATTATAATAAAAATGATGTCATAACATTAATTTTCAATGATTTAGGTATTTTTAAGATTAAATGAAATAAAGTAAATTCTTCCTGGAGGTACCACAAAAAAATCCGAACATTTATGTTCGGATTTTTTGTTATTTATATCATTTGTAAATTTGCTAATTCTTGGTTTGTTAACTCTCGCCACCTACCTCTAGGTAGATTCTTTTTTGTTAAACCTGCAAAAAGAACTCTATCTAATTTAACAACCTTATAACCTACATGTTCAAATATTTTACGAACAATCCTATTTCTACCTGAGTGAATTTCGATACCAATTTCTGTTTTAGTCTGGCCTTCTACATAAGAAATTGCATCAATAAATACTTTTTTACCCTCAATAACCACCTCACCTCGTAACTTTTGTAAATCTTTTAAATCAAGTTTTTTATCTAGGGAAGCATGGTATAATTTTTTTACATCATGCTTAGGGTGTGTTAATTTCTTAGCTAATTCTCCATCATTTGTAAATAAAAGCAGACCTGTAGTCATTCTATCCAATCTTCCAACTGGATAAATTCTTTCATTTGCAGCATTTGATATCAAATCCATTACTGTTTTTCTCCCACGTTCATCATCCATGGTCGTTATATAATTTTTCGGCTTATTTAATAACACATATTTCTTTTTTTCAGGAGTAATAGAGCTTCCATCAAAACGAACATCATCATTAGCCTGAACCTTGTATCCCATTTCTGTGACCAAGTTGCCGTTTACAGTTACACTACCGTGCTCTATGTAGGTATCTGCCTCTCTTCTAGAGCAAATTCCTGAGTTAGAAATAAACTTGTTTAATCTAATCCCACCTACATCAACTTTTTTAGGAGTTGTTAATGGTTTTTTAAAGTCTTTACGGAAACTATTTTTTCTTTGAGGAGTGTTGCCTTTACTTGCTTGTCGTCCTCCCGACGATTTGTTATTTGAATTCATTTTTTAAAATTTCGGCAAATGTAATCATAAATTTTTTCACATCAAATTCACCACACCAAATGATAGCAAAACACCTTAGCTTGTTAAAGGTTTAGTAGTGCTTAGCACTAGAAATTATTCTTTTAATTGATTTTATTATTTGAGCGTTTCTATTACTTTATCTAATAGTAGGCTAGTATCTATAAATACCAAGCTAAACACACCAATTAATAACAAGACTTTTAAGGTGGTGTGTAGTATTGTATATTCTTGTTTTTTAGATGACTTCATTAAAACAGTACCAATAATAACTATAGAAACTACTACTAGATAAAAATAATATTTCATGTATGAGATTGCTGGGTGATTTAGCAGAACCACAACTGTAGACAATGCAAAAAACAACAATACAATAGATATTAATTTGGTGTTTATTTCACCATATGCCACTGGAAAGGTCTTATAATTACTAGCCACAGCACCTTTCATGTTTTCTAAATCTTTAATGAGTTCGCGCACCATAATAACTAAAAATAAGAAGACAGCATGAAAAAAGATGATTTTAGAAAAATTTTTGAAATAAACAAAAATGACAAAAAACGGCAAAATTGTTAGCATTGTAGCAGATATTAATCCTGTTAAAGGATATCGTTTTAATTTATGAGAATAAAACCAGATGCTAAATATATACAATGAAAAAAATAAAGCAGCTTTCCATGAAACTAAAAATCCTGCAATAACTCCAATAAAGTTTAATAAAAAATAAATAGACAATGTTGTTTCCTGTTTCACAAAACTATCTAAGCCTGCTTTGTGAGGTCTATTTATCTTATCTGCCTTTACATCATAAAAATTATTAATTATATAGCCTCCTGCAACAACACAAACAGTAGCAAACACCACAAAGAAAAGGTGCAAATCAAACATCACAGTTGTGAGTGATTTTTTTGGAGAGAAAATATAAATAGATGCTAGGTATTGAGCAATAACAAGTACTAAAATATTATAGCCTCTAACAACAGAAAGTAAACTGAAAATTTTATAAAATAAAGAAACTTTTTTAGCACTCTCCATTAGTGAAGAATTTAAAATCTGTATACCAATTGTAATTTATAATCCTGAAGGGAGATTTTAGCTTTGTCGTAATCTTGTGCGAAACCTAATATATAACCTCCACCTCCGGAACCACATAATTTGAGGTAGTAATCATTGGTTTGAATACCTTGCTCCCAAATTTTATGAAAGGCACTAGGAATCATAGGTTTAAAATTTGCAAGTACTAGTTTAGATAATTTTTTAACATTCCCGAACAAAGAGCTTATATTTCCATGCAAAAAATTATCTATGCATGCATCTGTATAAGTGGAAAATTCTTCGTTAAGCATTTTTCTAAAACCTTCATTCTTCATCTTATTCATAAAGATGTTTACCATGGGCTCAGTTTCTCCAACTTGTTCTGAATCTAATAAAAAAACAGCTCCTTTTCCTTCTTTTTGAGATGGAATACCAGCAGGCTCAATATTTGTTTTAGAATTGATTAATATGGGCAAACTTAAGTAACTGTTTAAAGGATCTAATCCAGAACTTTTTCCATGAAAAAATGATTCAATTAGAGAAAAAATATCTTTTAATTTCAATAACTTATCTAATGTTAAATTTTCTAGAACAGTAATTTTATCTTTGGCATACTGGTCATAAATTGAGGCTACCAATGCTCCTGAACTACCAACACCATATCCTTGAGGTATAGATGAATCAAAATACATACCCGTATCAATATCTTTTTTAAAAGTACTGAAATCAAAAGAAACTAAATCTGTTGGTGTGTTTTTTAAGTAGTCATATAATTTAACTAAGTTTTCGTTTGATTTTTTTGCTTTTCCTGAAAGATTAGAGGCAGATTTTAGCGCTCCCTTGAAAGAATTGTATGGAATGGCGAGACCTTTAGAGTCTTTAATAATGCCATATTCTCCAAAAAGTAGAATTTTAGCGTAAAACAATGGACCTTTCATAGGGTATAATTTTAATACAAATATACAATAAAATTACTCGTCATCAGGATAGTATACATCTCGGTAAAAGGTAGTCCATTCGCCTACTTTTTCTCCGTTTCTATATTTTCCTTTTGTCTTAATTTTTCCAGTTTTGTAATATATTTTCCAAGCTCTTTCCTTAACCCCTCTGCTATACACTCCATCAACTTTTAGCTCTCCTGTTGGATAATATTCTTTGTAAGAACCATCTAAAACCCCGTTTTTATATTTTTCCTTTTTATAGTCAGCACCATCGGAATAAAAATAAGTTACATAGCCTTTAAAACCCTCTTTTTTAACAGCCAAAGAAGCAGCCTTCCCTTCTCTGTATTTAGCACCGTTTTTATAATAATCTACAATGAGATAGGTACTTCGTTTCTTTTCAGGAATTGGTCTATAAAAAACTCCGTTTTCTTGGGTTACTTGATTGTGATTCTCATCTAACCAAACAACACTTTGTGTGAACGAAAAGAAAAGAAATAAAACGAACGCTAATATGCTAAAAGAAGAAAATTTAGAAAGTAAGGTCTTCATGTATAGACTATAATTTAACGGCTCCTAAACCGATAACATCACAAATATAATGATTTTTTTGGCAGAACATAGAAAGCTTATTATCAATAAATTGAAGCACATTCTCAGATTCATTCGCTGGATATAATACATGAACATTAGCACCAGCATCTAGCGTAAAACAAAGCTTACTCCCAGTATCTTTTCTAAAACGCCAAATGGCATTAATAATTTCTAGAGTGTTTGGTTTCATTAAAATAAAATATGGAGAACTAGTTAGCATCATAGCGTGTAAACTCAGGGCCTCACTTTCTACTAAATTAATAAATAAATCTATATCTCCTTGTTGTAAAATATCAGAAATGGTTGCTAAATTCTCGTTAGCTTGCTGAAATCTTTGAGTAGCAAACGGATGATTGTGCATTAAATCATGCCCTACTGTACTACTTACTTGCTTCTCTCCTTTATCTACCAATAAAATAGCGTCTTGATAGTTGTTAAAAACTTCATGAACTTTATAAGGAAATAGAACTCCAAATAGATCTGAACTTCCCTCAATTGCTGGATGATTACCCCATACAACCAATGGGCCTTCTATACTTCTACTGGCACTTCCAGATCCTAGACGCGCCAAGAAAGATCCTTTTTTGTTTATAAATTCATCTGTTAACTCAACAGAACTTAGCGATTTCTCTAAACTCATTAAACACATGGCAATAGCACTCATACCGCTTGCTGAAGAAGCAATACCACTACTATGAGGGAAAGAATTCTCTGAATGTATTACCATATTATAAGTTGTTAAATATGGACAATATTCTAAAATTCTTTCAAAGAACTTCGCAATTTTTGGTTTAAAATCTTCTTTCTTTTTCCCTTCAAAAAAAAACTCAAAATTGATGTCATTATTATTAGCTTCAGAATTACCTTTTGACATAAAATCTATTGTTGTGATGGTATGACTGTTACTTAACGTAAAACTAATAGAGGCATTTTTTGGTATTTGTGGTTCTGTTTTCCCCCAATATTTTACCAAAGCAATGTTGCTAGGTGTTTTCCATGTACACGATAATGATTCTGTTTTTTTCTGAAGTATTTTTGGAATAAATTGATGTGTATTCAAATGTTCTAATTTGCTGTAAATATAGCAGTTTTTGAATTATTTATTAGTAAACTTTTGTAACACATATTCTTTATAAAATTGAAGAAAAGTATTTCATTACTACGAAATAGCGATTTCAATAAATCAATAAATAGATACAAAACACAAATTTAGAATGAATATTGATTTTTTTTGTACTACTTTTATAGAACTCCTAGATAAAAAAAGCTATGATTTGATTTAAAATTAAATACAAATCTAAACTATTTAAAATGCAAAGGGATTTCTGGAAAGAAGAATGGAGAGAAGTTATTTTTGACGATAAGATATCAGAAAATGAGAAATTCAAAATCTCAAATTACGGTAGAATGTTAAATTGCAAAAACAAAAACGAGTTTATTGTAAAAGAATATTTTATTAATGGATATCAAAACTTACCACTAAGACAAAAACACAATGGTAAATTAACCAGCAGGTATGTTCATAAACTAGTGGCAGAAAGTTTTCTAGAAAAAAAAGAAGGTGTTGTTTGTGTAATTCACATAGACTATGACAAAACCAACAACCATATTGAAAATTTACAGTGGGCTACCAAGCAAGAGAAGGAAATTCATCAATTTACAGGTCCAGAATTTATAAATAGAGACCGCAGAAGCCCTTCCTTTGCTAAACTTACAGAAACCAGAGTAAAGCTTATCAAAAGAAAAATAAATGATCCTAACAGGAGAACTAGAATGAAAATGATAGCGAAACAATTTGGGGTTTCTGAAATGCAGCTTTACAGAATAAAAAGTGGTGAAAACTGGGGCTGGGTTAAAGAATACTAATTGTTTATTCGGTTTAAAAAGATGAAATTATTTATCTTTGATACATGAATAAAAAAATAAAATTATTGTGGGATTTTAGAGGGTCAGATGCTCTACAAACTGCAAAACACCATACCATTCATTTAAAAGAATTTGCTTCCATAGAAAATCTTCCATTTATTGAGATTGGTGTTAAAGAACTTAACCCAATGTTGTGTGCTGCGTTTATTGTAGTAAATGAATCTGATATGAAAGTGTATAGAGATGCTTTGAAACCTCACAGAGGAGAGTTGGCTTAATTTACTTTAATTTATCTGCTTTTTTAGCAAAAGAACATCGCTAGCTGTTTTACTTCTTTTTAAAAAAAATTCTTCTATTTTCGTAAAAGCTATTATTATTAATAAAATGATTTCAATCAACACATTAAAAATCATTTTATACAAATAGCCTTAATCTCCAATTTTTTAACAATGAAGAAGACATCTTATGTAGTATACTTTTTAATTTTCACATTCTTTGCTTGTCAGAATTCTGAGGTGTTTTTTGAAGACGCACTTTGTATTGAAAATATTTCTACCATAGATCCTGAAGTTGGATTGTTAGAAAACCAAACAATTATTATTAAAGCAGGAAAAATAATTCAAATTTCTCCTTCTCCAGAACTTCAATTATCTAAACAAAATACCATTATAGACGGTACAGGGAAGTTTATGATTCCTGGATTATGGGATGCTCATATTCACTTTTCTTTTATCAAAGAAATGGCTCCTAACATGCTAGATTTATTTTTAGCTTATGGTATTACAAGCGTCAGAGATACAGGAGGTGATATTAATTTTGTAAATACATGGAAAGAAAAATCTTTAGCCAACCCAACCAATGCTCCAAGAGTAATGGTAGCTGGGCCTCTTTTAGACGGATCACCTAATGTATATGATGGAAGCGATCCTGGCCACCCACCTCTTTCCGTTGGATTGAAAACCGTTGACGATGTATCAAACAAAATTAACGAATTAGACAACTTATCAGTAGATTTTCTTAAAGCCTACGAAATGTTAACTCCAGAACAATTTAAGGAGGTAACAAAACTTGCCAAAGAAAAAGGACTAAAAGTAACTGGCCATGTACCATTAAGTATGGATGTTATTGGCGCCTCCAATGCAGGATTAAACAGTATGGAACATTTTAGAAACTTGGAACTTTCTTGTGCTTCTAATTCAGATGAATTATTACTACAAAGACAAAAACTCTTAGCTTCTGGGAAAGATGATAAAGGGGGCGTATTACGTGCTAGAATTCACAAAGAACAAAGGCAAATAGCTATTGAAAATTTTGATCTAGACAAAGCTAATAAAGTCTTAGATGTGTTGTCAAAAAATGATACTTGGCAAATTCCAACTCTAACACTAAATACAGCTTCTAAACGAAGACCTTTTGCCACTAAAGAATGGCAAGAAAGTTTTACCTATTTACCAAAAAATGTTCAAGAGCAGTGGTTGAATTATATTAATAATTTGAAGAAAACAGAGGTAACTCCATTTAATGAAAAATATTCCAAATGGATGTTTGACATGACTAAAAGAGTTCATGATAAAGGCATTAAAATTATGGCTGGTACAGATACTCCAATCTACTTTTTAACTCCCGGACGAAGCTTACATGAAGAATTGGCTGTTTTAGTTGAAGCTGGCTTATCTCCTTTAGAGGCTATAAAAGCTGCGACTAAAAACCCTGCAGAGTACTTTAATTTAGAAAACGAACTAGGAAGCATTGCAAAAAACAATTGGGCAGATTTAGTTATTCTAGATGCCAACCCTTTAGTTGATATTAATAATACTAAGAAGATTAACGCAGTGATAAAGCAAGGCAACTATTTTGACAGAACTCAATTAGACCTGCTACTGGATCAGTTAAAAACAACTAAATAAAAAGTTTAACCCATTGTAGAGTTCTGCTTCAGAACAAGAGCTATAATAATAGTTACAAGTTTGCCAAGCCTTTAGCACACAACCAACCACCAGTCCAGGCATTCTGAAAATTAAAGCCACCTGTAACAGCATCTATATTTAAAACCTCGCCTACAAAAAACACGTTGTCTTGTAATTTACTTTCAAAGTTTTTAAAGTTAATTTCTTTTAAATCTACTCCACCGGCTGTTACAAACTCTTCCTTAAAAGTACTTTTCCCTTTGGCAGTAAAGACACTTTTAGTAAGTTGATTAGCCAAAGAATCTATTTGAACATGATTTAAATCTGCCCAATTAAATGTACTAGGAATTTGAGAAGCGATTACAAAACGCTCCCAGAGTCTTTTTGGAATTTCCTCAAAGGGAGAACGAACAATTACTTGTTTTTTTGGTTGTTTCTTTTTTAAGTTCAACAACACATTTACAATTTTATTAGTAGGTCTAG
>CAZAIL010000047.1:0-14411 GCA_964485155.1 uncultured Flavobacterium sp. | reverse complement strand
CCAAAAATTAGCATTATAAGGAACTTTATAAAGTGTCATATCCATCTTCTCTAGGATTTTAAATGTCTCAAAACTTTTCTTATCCTCTTCTAATTCTAATACAAAAACTTCATGTCTGAAAGCCATAGGGATATAGTCTCCAATATTTTTATTTTTTTGAACTAGAAGGGTTTTAATATTTTTTGGTAATTTTGCCGTACTTTGCCATTCTCTAGTATGATAGCTTAAATATAATTTACCTTTTTTATTTTTTTTGTAAATATATATTGCTTTCAAAGAGTCACCTACTTTAGGTTGATTTTTGATAATTTCAAATCGATAAATCTTATAGCTATCGTATCCAATATATAATTTTATGTTATTTTTTTCATTTTCAGACCCTTCAACAACCAAAACATCTTCACCGTCATAACTTGAATTTTTTATCTTCTGCCATTTGTAATCATTTAAATAAACTCCTTTTCGTAAAGGGTTATTCATTTCCATGTATTCGATCGCATGTCGGTTTTGTAAGTTTTTTATAAATCTATATTCTGAAGATTTCCTACTTTCTTGAATTGAATATCTAGTCATGTAAGATGAAGGTCCTTTATCGATTACATTCATAAAATGTTCAATATAAAAACGACAAATATTGTCTTCTACAGACCAACGTCTGTATAATATTTTTAGTTGATGATTTTTACTTACTGAATTTTTTTTTAAATTCTTTAATGCATTTTTTATATATTCTTCAGTAGTCATCAATGAAATTTCAGAAAGTTCAGTTGTTTTTTCTTTCAGAACTATCTTAGTACTTTTTTGAGATAAAAAATCTGCTACACGAATTTTATAAGTAATGTAACCCATGGATGAAATTTCTAGAGTATCTTTTACTTCCTTATTTGTAATTACAAAGTAAAAGGTACCTTCTTCTGTAGATGTAGTTCCAATATTTTTATTGATGATACCAACACCAGCATAGGGTATCGGAAAATTTTCTTGATCAATGATAAGTCCTTTTAAAGCAATTTTATTTTGAGAAAACAAAATCGATGTGAAAAATATAAAAAATATAAAAAAAAATAATTTTCTCATAATTTATGATTAATATCTATTCATTTAAAACTAATTCCATTTTAATATTACTTCTCTTATAAGGACTGTTTTCTTCGACAGGAACTTCTGTAAAACCATGCTTTTTATAAATATGAATAGCATTTTTTAATATAGTATTTGAATATAAAATTAATTTATCAAAATTATTTTCTTCAGCAAACTCTATGCAATATTTCATTAATTGTTGACCAATTTTATTTCCTCTTTTTTCAGGAATTATAGCCATTTTAGTGAGTTCAAAACTATTTTTTTTAGTTTTCATAAGTGCCACAGTTCCGATTATTGTTTGATTTTCTAGGACAAAGAATATATGACCTCCTTTGTTGATAATATATTTTTTAGGATTACTTAAAACTTCTCTATCAAAATCTTCTACATAAAAAAACGATTCAAGCCATTCTATATTTAACTTATAGAACTCTTGTGCAAAAATAGTATTATATAAAATAATTTTTTGATTCATTACATCTTAGAATCTATAAATGAGATTATTTCTTGCTCTTTTATAATTGCGTTTTGATAAATACTTTTTGCATCAGAAAGTATTTTTTCAGCAAAAGCTCTATCTTTTATATCTTTTGCATTAATTCGAACATTAAAATAAGCACCTATTACTGCTGTTCTTGCACATAAAGCTCCAACACCTGCATCAGATAAAGAGTTTTGGAGACCTTCTTTAGACATAGATATCATTACCTCCATAGATTGATAGGCAGTTTCCATTACTTTAAATGGAATTTCTGTTGCATATTTTGTAGCATTTTCGATAGCTTCATTTCTTACTCTAATTTCAGTTTCATTAGATTTAGGCATTCGAAACCCATCTATGATCTTATTGAATGCTTTGGTATCCTCATCTACCAGAAACAATAATTCATTTTTGTATTTTTGACCTTTTACAGCCCATTTAGAATAGAACTTCCATTGTTCATCCCAACCTGGCTTATGAGCTGATAAATTAGCAACCATAGTTCCTAAGGATACTCCTAAAGCTCCAACATAGGCAGCAATAGATCCTCCACCAGGAGCCATTGATTCAGATGCTGTTTCTTCAGCAAAATCTTTGACAGTAAAATCCACTAATTTTTTATCAGTATTAGCATGCATTACATATTCTATAATTCTCTCTTGAGAATTAAAAGGTTTTAAATCATCTAAACCAAGAGATTTTACTGCAATTTTAATTTTTTCAGCTTCACTAATCCCTAAAGAACGCTCTTGTTTCAATAAAAAATAATCAGCAGCGTCTATCATTGCTTTTAATGGAACCAATCCTACTAATTCAGAGCCAGTAACCCTGATTCCTCTCTTGTCAGCAGCTTTTACAGTTTCATCAAAAGCTTTGTGCATGGATGTAATTGTGATATTGGTTAGATTATATGAAATTTGAGCAATACCATATTCCTCAATATACCAACCAATTCCTTTAACAGCTTTTAGTTTACCTGGAATTCTTACAGGTTCACCATTAGTATCTAATACTTTTTTACCAGTTGCAGGATTTCCTGCTCTTTTTACTCTACCTGCTTCTCGAATATCAAAAGCAATAGCATTGGCACGTCTGGTGGAAGTTGAGTTTAAATTTATATTGTACGCAACTAAAAAATCTCTAGCTGAGATTGCAGTTACTCCGGCACTTTTTGTTTTTTTGGTATATGAAGTTGGACCATAATCAGGTTTCCAATTAATATCAGAGATTTTATTTTCTAAGCCTTCATATTCACCAGAACGAACTGTAGCCAAATTAATTCTGTCTTTCTTAGTGGCTGCGTTTTCATAGAAGTAACCAGAAATACCCAATTCTTCACCAACTCTTTTTCCCAAAAGGTGGGCATACTTGACAGTCTCTTCCATTGAAATATTAGCAATAGGGATTAACGGACAAACATCTGTTGCTCCAAACCTAGGATGTTCACCAGTTTGGTTAGTCATGTCAATCAATTCTGAGGCCTTTTTAATTAATAAAAAAGCTGCTTCTATAACTCTATTAGGCTCACCCACAAAAGTTATGACAGTTCTGTTGGTCGCTTTCCCTGGATCAATATCTAATAATTTAACTCCTTCAATCGTTTTTACGACATTAGCAATAGTATTTATTTTTTTAAGGTCGTGCCCTTCACTGATATTAGGTACACATTCAATGATTTGTTCTTTCATTTTGAGGTATAATTTTATCTATTGTAAAAGTAAAACGATTAAACTAAAAACAATAATCTAGATTAAATTAAATTTTTTAAGTAAAAAACTCTAATAAATAACATCGCAAGAACTGGCAGTATAGCAATAGAAAAGAGTTGAATATCAAAAAGCCACACAATACTAGTAATCGATAGTAATAATAAATATAACTTAGTGTATTTAGATAACCATCTAGGTAATTTATTTTTTAAGAGTACAAAAGCAACAAATAGGTTACATATAAATGCCCATAAAAAATTAAAGTTATTGGGTGTTGTTGAATGGTTGGTAAAAAACCATAAAAAACATATGATTACACCTATTAGTCCAGTGACAAAGAATAATGTAAAATCTAACCATTTAGATCTTTTATTTGTTTTTTGATCTTTGTAGGTAACAACTATTGTAAGTAACAATAACAGAGAAAAAATAAAAAATGGATTGTACCATTTTGGTTGAATTTTCTTTTCTTCAAAATTTAAAATTAATTGTTCTTTTTTCACCAAAGGGAGAGCAATATTATTTTCAATTTTTTGAGCATTTTTAAATCCCTGATATAAATAATCAGGCAGATACATATATTGTTGGGCCGTTATTTCTTGGTCTAAGGTATTACCTAAAGCTAGATTAATTCCAAAATTTCCCCAGGTGTTCCAATGAATTTCTATGTTCATCAATTGTCTTAGTGTGTGTTTTTTTTCTGAGTATGATGCTGGAAACTGTACTTTATTATCTAAAATTTCTTTCGTTACATCTCTTAATTTTGTAGCACAATTATTAAAAAAAGGATCGTACAAATAATCTGCATTTTGAGGCAGAGCATTTTCTTCTAATAATTGATACATTTTTTGTTTTTCCAATTGAGATAAATTGAGTACTTGATTCTTCATCCATCTCTTTTGATAGTTATAACCATCAACAAAGTTTTGAAATGGTCTTTTTCCTAATTTATATAATAACTTTCCCTTGGTGAAATTGAGTTTGAAATTTGGTTGATTAAAATCAAATAATCCATAATTATAAATAGCATCCATTCTTAAAACAGGATCTTTAACTCTGATAGCACTATGACCAAAAGCTTCAAAAAGAAGATTTCCTGGCCCAACAGTAACAATACTTATTTCTGAATATACAGAAAGTTCATGGCTTTGTGATTGTATATTTTGAGATATAATAAAAAGTAATACAATATAGAAGTGTATTTTTCTCATGGGTTATCGTCTAAAAAAACTATAATCAATTTTTACTGAAAATATATTTGAAAATAATGCATTTCCAACACTACCTATATTTGTTAGAGCATAATCAATTTGAATGCCGTTGTATACAAATCCAACACCAAAATTAGGCTGTAAAGATAAATTCTTACTTCCGTCAAACTCAGTAGTATTTTGAAAGTTTCCAATTCCTGCTCTCAAAAAAACAAAGTTTTCATAATCTAATTGAAAGCCTATCGCAGGATCAATACTTGCAATATCAGTAGAAATTAAATCGTTTGTTTTGGCAAATCTCATATTTAAATCTACTTCTGTTAGTAAATGAAAAAAACGACTTAAGTTAAACGTTCTAGCTATACCAAACTGAATTTTAGGTTTTGTTATTTCAGTAGTTTCTGGTAATTCTTGATTCTGATCTGGAATTGCATCTTGTATGGAATCAAATGCATCTTCATCTATATTCCAGATATTATAGGTAGTAGAGATATCTCTAATCATTAATCCAAATTTCCAATTACCTTTTTCATACTGAATTCCAGCATCTAAACCAACCCCCCAAGAATTTGCAAAATCACCAATGGTCCTCCTTACAACTTTAGCATTTACACCAATATATAAATCTTTAAAAATTAAATTCCTTGCATAGGATATATTCAATGCATAATCTGCAGCAGAAAATAAACTAATTCTATTGAAATCTATATTTCCTTGATTGTCAATTAGCTCTGTTGTGTTTAAAATATCGTCTACTCCAAATCTAATAATAGAAATACCCAAAGCACTTTGTTTATCTATTGGCATAGCAAAGGCAGCATAATTATAACTTGCAATACCTGCAAAATATGAAGAATGCATAAGTGAACCTTGGTAATCTTTAATATTAACCAAACCAGCAGGGTTCCAGTATCCAGCATTTACATCGTTAGTGGTTGCTACAACCGATCTGCTCATGCCTAGAGCTGCAGCATCTACACCTATAGTTAAAAATTCATTAGAATAGTTTCGTAATGCTTGTGCATTAATAACAAGTGGAAGTAGTAGGAAAAATAAAAGGTATTTTCTTTTCAAAGGATTGTTTAATTATGCTAACAAATATCTTACTATAATATTGAAATAACTTTACATTTTAATAGATATTGTGTGAACTACCCATAGTCTTTAATAAATTGAAGGATTCTGTTTTCTAACCATCTATTTTTTTTAGGTAGAAAGCTAGAAATAAAGCCTACGTGTCCACCATATTTAGTTACTTCTAAATGAAAATAATTAGAAGCTTTAGCTTCTTTATAGGGATAACATTCTTTGGCTAAAAACGGGTCATCTAAAGAAGAAATTAATAATACTGGTTTTTTTATGGAAGATAAATATGGTTTAGAACTCGCTTTTTTCCAGTAGTCTTCTGGGCCAGAAAACCCAGAAACTGGAGCTGTATAAAGACCATCAAAATCTTTAAATGTTTTTGTTTTCATTAATCTATTGATGTCTAATTTATATGCTGGATGCTTTTGTGATTTTTCAATAACCTTAATTCGTAAAGATTTTAGAAATTTAGCCATGTATAATTTATTTTGTGCGGTGCCCATTGCCTTACTTGAGGAAGCTAAATCTACAGGAACAGATACAGCAATACCACAACTAACTTTATCAGAAATTGTTAACGCATGTTCTCCAAAATATTTTAAGGTGATGTTTCCTCCAAGACTATACCCAACAATCATAATTTTATTATATGAGTAATTTTCTATTAAATGAGAAATCACAAATTCTAAATCTTCTGTTTTACCACTGTGATAGGTAGATAGTAATAAATTGTCTTCACCACTACAGCCCCTTAAATTAAAAGAAACAGTATCATAGCCTGCTTTGTTTAATTCCGAAGAGGCAGCTAAGATGTATTTAGATTCTGAACCTCCTTCAAGACCATGTATGAGAACAACAAGTTTTGTTGAATTAACCTTTGAGAAATCTAAATCAATGAAATCATGGTCCCAAGTTGTAATTCTTTTTCGTTTATAATTGTGAGTCTCCTTCATAAAAAAAGATCTGTAAATAGTGTTAAAATGACCATTTTTAAATGGAAGAGAAGGAGAGAAGTTAGATTTAATGATGGGCATATGATTTTTTTCAGCAATTAGTTGGCAAATATGCTTAAAAAATAGGGATATTAAAAATCACCCGAAAGGATTTACTATTTTAGCAAAAGAATTAAGAGTTATGAATATTAAAAAACATATTCCAAATTTAGTTACCCTAGGAAATCTTTTATGTGGAACATTGGCGACTATCTTTGCTGTTGAAGGTCATTTTGAAGAAACTGCTTTATTTGTTGTAATCGGTATATTTTTAGATTTTTTTGATGGTTTTTTTGCAAGAATTTTAAAAGTCTCTGGTGAATTAGGTAAACAGTTAGACTCATTAGCAGATATGGTGACTAGTGGTGTAGTTCCAGGAATTGTATTATTTTATTTGTTAGGAAATAAGCAATTGTCAACAAATGAATTTAATGATGACTTTTTAATAGTATCTTGTGTTCCTTTGATTGGTTTACTAATAACCTTAGCAGCTGGTTATAGACTCGCTAAATTTAATATAGACACCAGACAATCAGAATCTTTTATAGGATTACCCACACCAGCTATGAGTTTGTTTGTAGTTTCCTTACCATTGGTTCAAATGTATACAGAAATTGATGTTGTAAAAGACATGATTGGTAACAATTACTTTTTAATTGGAGTCACCATTTTATTTAGTTATTTAATGAATGCAGAACTTCCCTTGTTTTCGTTGAAGTTTAAAAATTATAGCTTAAAAAAGAATCTATTTAAATATATTTTATTGGCTATTTCATTAGTTCTAATAATAACATTACATTATTTGGCAGTTCCTATAATAATTATCAGTTACATCCTTTTATCAATAATTAATAACTTGAATAGTACTGATCTATAAAATTAAAACTTTTTCCTTTTCAATTCAAAATCTTTTCCAAGATATACCTTACGAACCAATTCGTCTTTTGCTAAATCTTCAGGAACCCCTTCCTTTAAAATACCACCTTGGTACATTAAATAAGTTCTATCTGTAATAGCTAGAGTAGCCTGTACATCATGATCTGTAATTAGTATTCCAATATTTCTATCTTTTAAATGTGCAACAATGCTCTGAATATCTTCTACAGCAATTGGATCTACTCCAGCAAAAGGTTCATCTAATAAAATAAAGTTTGGATCAGATGCTAAACAACGTGCAATTTCTGTTCTTCTGCGCTCTCCTCCTGATAATAAATCTCCTCTATTTTTGCGAACATGACCAATATTAAATTCTTCAATTAAAGATTCTAATTTAATTTTTTGTTGTTTTTTAGATAAATCTGTAAATTGAAGTACAGACATAATGTTGTCCTCTACAGATAATTTTCTGAATATAGATGCTTCTTGTGCTAGATAACCAATTCCTTTTTGAGCTCTCTTATACATTGGATAACTCGTGATTTCTTCATCATTTAAAAATATCTTACCACCATTGGGTTGTATCATTCCAACAATCATATAAAACGATGTAGTTTTTCCAGCTCCGTTTGGTCCTAATAAGCCGATAATTTCACCTTGTTTTACTTCTAAAGAAATTTCTTTAACCACTTGGCGACCACCATAACTTTTAGCAATGTTTTCAGCTTTTAAAATCATTTTTAAATATATAATTAAGCAATTTCTAAACTTTCTTTATTGAAATAATGTAAAAGTAATAATAAGAATTTTTATAAACCTTAATACGATCATAAATAGTAAATAGAAAAAAATCACTTAAATGGCATTTTCTAAAGCTTCCCAAAATTCATAAGCTCTTCTCAAGTGAGGAATAACTATTGTACCACCTACGAGAGTTGCAATTGAGAGTGTTTCCATCACTTCTTCTTTAGAAACACCTTCTTTGTAACATGTCTCTAGATGATATGCAATACAATCATCACATCGTAAAACTGTTGAGGCTACTAACCCTAGTAGTTCTTTTGTCTTAACTGGTAAATGACCCTCTTTAAAAGCATTAGTATCTAAATTAAAAATTCTTTTAATGACTTTATTATCACTGTTTGCTAGTTTATCGTTCATCTTTGAACGGTAGTCATTAAATTCTTGTACCTTATTTTTGGGCATTTTTTTGTTGTTTTTTTATAACTCTTTTAGAAACTTTAATACTAATCTCGTATAAAATTAACACAGGAATAGCAACTATAACTTGACTTGCTACATCCGGAGGGGTTATAATTGCCGCTAATATTAAAACAACTACCAGTGCATGCTTTCTGTATCGTTTTAAAAATTCAGGAGATATTAAACCAATTTTAGTTAAAAAATAAACAATCACAGGTAATTCAAACATTAAAGAAACACCTAAAAGCATATTTGTGATTAAACCAATATGAGATTCCATTGTGAATTGATTTACTAATTTATCGCTTATCTGATACGTGTATAAAAAGTTTACAGATATAGGGGCTATCACATAAAAACTAAACAAAACTCCTATAAAGAAAAGAAATGAAGCTGTAAAAATAAAACCTCTAGATTTTTTTATTTCTGTAATGTGTAAACCAGGTGAGATGAATCTCCAAAACTCCCACAATATATAAGGAAAAGCAACAATAGCACCCAAAATAAAAGAAGACCAGATTGAATTCATCAATTGTTGTGTAGGTTTTAAAACTTGTAAAGTGTCTGGATAATCTAGCGTACAAAAATTACTTTCCATTCCTAAAAAAGTAAAAAAATCACAAAATAATCTGTAGGTTATAAAATTAGGATCTATGTGAGCCAGCAGAAACTCATTATAAACATATTCTTGAATGGAAAAAAGAACTATAGAAATTACAAAGATGGCAGCAACACTTCTCACTAAATGCCAACGAAGTTCTTCAAGATGATCCAAAAATGACATTTCTTTTTCCTGAGTCATTAAAAAACTATTTAAGTTACGGTTAAAATATTTTTTTTGATAAAGGTTTTTTAAAAACCTTTAACAATCGATCTAATTTTCCTTAAAATAAAAAAAAAGTTATATATTTATTATATAAAACTTATTACAAATTTACTACAAAAAAATAAGAGACCCCAACAATTTGTAGTAGTATTGTTTCCTAAATTTAACAGCTTTATAAAGATGAATTATTTATAATGGACATACACTCACCTTTAAAAAAATTTTTTGGTTTTTCTCAATTCAAAGGTTTACAAGAAGATGTAATAAAAAGCATACTTGATAAAAAAAATACATTTGTAATAATGCCAACAGGAGGCGGAAAATCTCTTTGCTATCAGCTACCTGCCTTAATGAATGAAGGTACAGCGATTGTGATTTCTCCATTGATAGCATTGATGAAAAATCAAGTAGATGCTATTCGTGGTATTTCTGAGCATGAAGGAGTAGCGCATGTACTAAATTCTTCTTTAAATAAATCTGAGGTTACTAAAGTAAAAAGTGACATAGAAAATGGTATTACAAAACTATTATATGTAGCTCCAGAATCTTTAATTAAAGAGGAATATGTTGCATTTTTAAAACAACAAACAATTTCTTTTGTTGCCATTGATGAAGCACATTGTATTTCAGAATGGGGTCATGACTTTAGGCCAGAATACAGGAATTTAAAACACATCATAGAACAAATAGATAATGTTCCTATAATAGGATTAACTGCCACAGCTACTGAAAAAGTTCAAGAAGATATTTTAAAAACTTTAGGTATAAGTGATGCTACAACATTTAAGGCGTCTTTTAATAGGCCTAATTTATTTTATGAAGTAAGACCCAAGACAAAAGATGTAGAAAAAGATATCATACGTTTTGTAAAGCAACGCATGGGCAAGTCTGGAATTATATACTGCTTGAGTAGAAAGAAAGTAGAAGAAATTTCTCAAGTATTACAAGTTAATAATATAAAAGCAGTTCCCTATCATGCAGGATTAGATGCAAAAACTAGAGTAAAACATCAAGACATGTTCCTAATGGAAGATTGTGATGTTGTTGTTGCTACCATTGCCTTTGGTATGGGAATAGACAAACCAGATGTTCGTTTTGTTATACATCATGATATTCCAAAAAGTTTAGAAAGCTATTACCAAGAAACAGGGAGGGCAGGTAGAGATGATGGAGAAGGATATTGTTTAGCTTTTTATGCATATAAAGATATTGAGAAGTTAGAGAAATTTATGGCTAGTAAGCCTATCGCAGAACAAGAAATTGGTCATGCATTACTTCAAGAAGTTGTTGGTTATGCTGAAACATCAATGTCTAGAAGAAAATATTTATTACATTATTTTGGAGAAGAATTTGATGAAATAAACGGTGCTGGAGCATCCATGGATGACAATACCAAAAATCCAAAGAAAAAACATGAGGCAAAAGAAGATGTAATTAAACTGCTATCGGTAGTTAGAGACACGAGAGATAAATATAAATCTAAAGACATTGTAAACGCAATAACAGGGAAAGAAAATGCATTATTAAACTCCCATAAAACTAATTTAAAACCATTTTTTGGTTGTGGTAAAGATAAAGATGCTTCTTATTGGATGGCCTTATTAAGGCAGGTATTGGTTGTGAACTTTATTCGTAAAGAAATAGAACAGTATGGAGTTGTAAAACTCACAAAAGATGGTGAAAAATACTTAGCAAATGCATCTTCATTTATGATGACTGAAGATCATAAATACTCTCAAGAAGCAACGGCAGATATCATAACAAATGAACCAAGCTCTGGCGTCTCTGCAGACGAGAAACTCGTTAGATTTTTAAAAGATCTACGAAAAAAAGTAGCGGTAAAACAAGGTGTTCCTCCATTTGCAGTATTTCAAGATCCTTCATTAGATGATATGGCGTTAAAATACCCTATAACATTAGAAGAATTATCTAAAGTACATGGAGTAGGTGAGGGGAAATCAAGAAAATTTGGAAAAGAGTTTATCGATTTAATTTCTAAATATGTAGAAGATAACGATGTGGTTAGGCCAGACGATTTAATCGTAAAAAGCACAGGAGTTAACTCTGGATTAAAATTATATATCATTCAAAATACAGACAGAAAACTGCCATTGATAGACATTGCTAAATCTAAAGGCTTGGATATGGAAAAGCTCATCAAAGAAATGGAAGTTATTATATTTTCTGGAACCAAATTAAATATAGATTACTCTTTAGATGATTTATTAGATGAAGATCAGCAAGAAGAAATATATGAATATTTTATGGAGGCAGAATCAGATAAGATTCAAGATGCTTTAGATGAGTTTGATGGAGAATATGATGAAGAAGAACTTCGATTAATGAGAATCAAATTCATCAATGAAGTTGCTAATTAGAGTGTGAAAATAGTTAATAAAATTCCAGAGATAATTGCTAAGAATTTATGAAGATTAAAGTTATGGTTCTCTGAGCTTTCAAAGAGAATAACCGTAGAGATATGTAAGAAAACCCCAATAATTAATGCAGTTATTTCTGCACTATACTTTTCAAAAAACATCATATTCTCAGACAGAATAACTCCTAAAGGGCTCATCAATCCAAAAACAGTTAAAAAAAACACGATTATTTTTTTTGAGAAATGACTCTCTAACAAAAAGACAGTTAAAATTATGGCAATCGGAACCTTGTGTACTAAAATTGACCATAATAAATTTTCACCGGAATGATCTATTGGCAATCCTTCAGAAAACGCGTGTATACATAAACTCACAAATAATAGTGATGGAAAGGTTTTTCCATCTTTTTGAATATGGATGTGACCATGTTCTGCACCCTTAGAAAAAGACTCTAAAATAGATTGTAAAATAATGCCTACAAGAATAAAGATCCCCAAAACTTTGGTATCTGAAGAACCTTTATATACTTCAGGTAATAAATGTAAAATAACAACAGATAGTAAATAAGCACCACTAAAAGCTAGTAATAATCGAACAGACTTTTTTGAAGGTTTTAAAATCAATACTAGTAAAACTCCCAGTAAAACAGACGCTATTAATAATAGATATATCATGAAGCTACAAATATTAATCTATCAGAAGTCTCCGAATTAAATTTTGACAACTGATAATTGCCAAAAATATGGTTTATTTTTAAACCAGCAGCTGAAAAGTAGGTTTCAAACTTTTCTAAGTCTAAATATTTCACTTTTTCAGTAAAAGAATGTGAAATACCCTTATCATTAAAAGAAATATGTTTTAAAATAAAACCATCAGTAATTTCACGTTGTAAGTTAAATTTAATACCAGCTACCGTTTTAATTTCTTCGGTGACTAAATTATTTTTCACATGGACAACATTTAAGAAATCTAATACTATAAATCCGTTTTGTTTCAACCCGTTTTTTATGTTTTTTAGCACTAAAATATCATCAATATCATTTTCAAAATAACCAAAACTGGTAAAAAGATTAAAGATAGCATCGTATTTTTCGGCAAAAGGCTTTCTCATGTCTTTGATTTCAAAATGCAACATATCATTTTCAAACTTTTTTGCATATAGAATACTATTCTCAGATAAGTCGGCTCCAGTAACATTGTATCCTAACGAATTCAAGTAAATTGAGTGTCTTCCCTTACCGCAAGGAAGATCTAAAATATGAGACGGAGTTGGAATTTTAAGAAAGCTTGTGATATTTCTAATAAACAGTTGGGCATCTGTATCATTTCTGTCTTTATAGAGTGTATGATAGTAGGAAGTATTAAACCAATCTGTAAACCAATCTGTTTTCTTCATATATATAGATAAAAAGGCAAAAATAAACTTTTCTAGTAGATAAAGAATCAATCTATAAATTATTACCAAAAGAAGCTTCTTTTCTGTTTACTTCTTTTTTTATAAGAGTTATTAAAGTGTACTTTTGCAACATAAATAGAATACAATGAACAAGGATTTTAAAATGACGGCCACAACCCTAAAGGGTCTGGAAGGTGTTTTAGCTGAAGAACTAAAGAAACTAGGTGCACAGGATATAAAAGAAGGCATAAGAAGTGTTACTTTCAGAGGAGATAATGGTTTCTTATACAAATCAAATATTGCTCTAAGAACAGCTATCCGTATTTTAAAACCAATTAGAACATGTAAAATCTATGACGAAGAAGATTTATATGAAGCCCTTCAAAAAATTAAATGGGAAAAATATTTAGATGTAGAGGGTACTTTTGCAATTGCTGCAGTAGTTAACTCTAAAAATTTCACTAGTAATTCTCATTACATCGCTTTAAAATCTAAAGATGCAGTTGCAGACTATTTTAGGCATAAATACAGCAAGAGACCAAATGTAGATTTAGACTATCCTGATGTGAAAATTCATGTACATATTCAAAAAGACTGGTGTACAATATCCTTAGATTCTTCAGGAGATTCATTGCATAAACGAGGGTATAGAAGCGCTACCAATATTGCTCCAATTAATGAGGTCTTAGCTGCCGGATTAGTTTTACTTTCTGGTTATTCTGGAGATGAAAACTTTATAGATCCAATGTGTGGTTCCGGAACTATTTTAATAGAAGCATGTATGATTGCCTGTAATATTCCTGCAAATATTAATAGAAAGCAATTTGCCTTTGAAAGGTGGAAAGACTATGATGAAGATTTATTTTTTACCATACAAGATTCATTATTAAAAAAAATCACCAATTCTCATTTTAAAATAATGGGATTTGATAAAGCTCCTTCAGCAGTATCTAAGGCACAGCAAAATGTTATTAATGCCAATTTAGATGAGTTTATAGGAGTTCATCACGTAAATTTCTTCAATTCTACCAAAGAAGTTTTTGGTAATACCACCATTTTATTCAATCCGCCTTATGGAGAGCGTTTAAATATAGACGTCAACGAATTTTATACCAAAATAGGGGATACCTTAAAAAATAACTATCCAAATTCTACTGCATGGATGAT
>CAZAIL010000046.1:0-14544 GCA_964485155.1 uncultured Flavobacterium sp. | reverse complement strand
CTTCATAGAACTTATCTACTTATTGAATTAAAGTATGTAATTCTGATAAAATCCAACGATCTAATTCTGGTCTTTCAAGCAATGGAATGTCTTCTTCTAAATAAGAAAACCCGTCTATGTTCGTATACAAAGTAAAGAATGAGTAGGTGTTGTAAAGTGTTCCAAAGAACTTACGCTTCACCTCTTCAATTCCTTCTTTATCAAATTTTAAATTATCCCAAGGATTTGCATTAGAGATCATATACCAACGTGTAGCATCTGCACCATAAGTCTCTAAAGTTTCAAAAGGGTCTGCGGCATTTCCAAGGCGCTTAGACATTTTTTGTCCATTTTTGTCTAATACTAATCCGTTAGAAACAACGTTTTTGTAGGCTACAGAATCAAAAACCATGGTTCCAATAGCGTGCAGCGTATAAAACCAACCACGTGTTTGATCTACTCCTTCAGCAATAAAATCTGCAGGAAATGATTTATTTTCATCAATTAGTTCTTTATTTTCAAAAGGATAGTGCCATTGTGCGTAAGGCATTGATCCAGAATCAAACCAAACATCTATCAAATCACTTTCTCGTTGCATTGGTTTTCCTGAGGGTGAAACCAATATAATTTGATCAACAATATTCTTGTGTAAGTCTATTGTTGCATAGTTTTCGTCAGACATATTTCCAACTTCAAAGTTGGCATAAATATCTTCTGAAATAATCCCTGCTTCAACTGATTTTTGAATTTCAGCTTTCAACTCAGCTACAGAACCAATACAAATTTCTTCTTTCTTATCTTCTGTTCTCCATATAGGTAATGGAATTCCCCAATAGCGAGAACGCGATAAATTCCAATCATTTGCATTTGCCAGCCAGTTTCCAAAACGTCCTTCTCCTGTAGATACTGGTTTCCAGTTAATGGTTTTATTAAGCTCATGCATGCGATCTTTAACATCGGTAACTTTAATGAACCAAGAATCTAATGGATAGTATAAAATAGGCTTATCTGTTCTCCAACAATTTGGATAACTATGCTTGTATTTTTCAACCTTAAAGGCTTTATTCTCTTCTTTTAATTTAATGGCAAGCTCTACATCTATAGATTTTTCTGGTGCTTCGCCGTCTTTGTAGTATTCATTCTTTACATACTTTCCTCCAAATTCACCAAGTTCTTTTACGAACTTTCCTTGCAAATCTACTAATGGAACTAAATTATCGTTCTCATCTTTGATTAGCATTGGTGGAATTTCTGGTGTTGCTTGTTTTGCAACCAATGCATCATCTGCTCCAAAAGTGGGAGATGTATGTACAATTCCTGTTCCGTCTTCTGTAGTTACAAAATCTCCAGAAATTATTCTAAATGCATCTTGCGGATTGTCATTTGGTAATACATACTGAAGTAATTGCTCATACCTAATACCAACCAAATCTTTTCCAACAAATTCTTTTACAACATAAAAAGGAATCTTTTTATTACCAGATGTATACTCTTTTAATTCTTCAGTAGTGTCAACTTCTATAGTATTCTTCCCACCAAATTGTTTGCCAACTAACTTTTTGGCTAAAATTACTTTTGTTGGCTCAAAGGTGTATTGATTAAAAGTATCAACCAATACATATTCAATTTTTGATCCAACAGTTAAAGCCGTATTACTTGGCAATGTCCAGGGTGTTGTTGTCCATGCTAAAAAATAAACAGCACCTTCGTTTTGTAAAAAGCTAGGAAGGGTTTCATTGATTGCTTTAAACTGAGCAACAACGGTAGTGTCTGTAACATCTTGATAGGTTCCTGGTTGATTTAATTCGTGTGAACTTAATCCAGTTCCTGCTTTTGGTGAATATGGCTGAATGGTGTATCCTTTGTACATCAAATTCTTTTCATATATCTGCTTTAGTAGCCACCAAACACTTTCCATGTATTTTGGCTCATAGGTAACATACGGATCATCCATATTTACCCAATACCCCATTTTCTGTGTAAGATCATTCCAAATGCCTGTGTAACGCATGACGGCTTTTCTACAAGCAGCATTATACTCTTCTACAGAAATGGTTTTTCCTATATCTTCTTTTGTTATTCCAAGTTCTTTTTCAACACCCAATTCTATTGGTAATCCGTGCGTATCCCATCCTGCTTTCCGTTTTACCTGAAAGCCCTTCATAGTTTTATAACGTGGGAAAATATCTTTAATAGCTCTGGCCAATACGTGATGAACTCCCGGTAATCCATTGGCTGACGGCGGTCCTTCAAAAAAGACATACGGTTTGTTTCCTTCTCGGGTAGTCACACTTTTTTCAAAGATATTATTCTCTTCCCAATATTTTAGCATTTCTTTTGCTACATTCGGTAAGTTAAGTCCTTTGTATTCAGGAAACCTTGCACTCATAAATCACTGTTTCTAATAAGACTGCGAAAATACATATTTTCCAGTAATTCCGTATGGTTGTTCTAGAAAAGAATTGTAGAGGAACTATGTTGATGCCTAAGACTACAAGCTATAGTACAATTTTAAAAGATACAGCTCTTTAGAAAAATTAACTAAGTCCTCGTTCATTTTTAATAGTTTCATAGGCCGCTTGAATTTTTTGAAACTTTTCTTTTGCGCCTTTTAGGTGTTCGTTTCCAAGACCAATTAATTTGTCTGGATGGTATTTTTTTACCATTTTTCTGTAAGCTGTTTTTAATTCTGAATCAGATGCTGATGTCTCAATTTCTAAAATTTTATAAGCGCTATCTGAAGAGCTATAAAACATGGCTTTAATAGATTCAAAATCATATTGATTAATGTATAAATACCCCGCTATTTTTCTAATTTCATCAACTTCTATTTCAGAAACATGTTCGTCTGCTTTTGCTATTCCAAATAAAAAGTGAACTAATTGTAGTCTAGAGGAATGAGGCATGTGTTGGCGGATTTGAATACATACCTGTCTTGCTGAAACTTGCTTTTTCAGTACCCCTTTAAACAATTGAAAAGCTTTGTTTGCTCTTTCTTTGCCATACATGCCAACAAATTGAGTTCTCACAAAATTTAATTCTCGATCATCAACTTTTCCATCAGCTTTAATAACTACAGAGGCCAGTATTAATAAACTAATTTCAAAATCACCGCTTAATGTTTGTGCTTTTCGCTGTTGAGAATCTTGTTGATAATCTTGCTGTTCTTTTACAAAGTCTTCTTTGGTGAATTTATCAACTACTGTTGCTGCAGCGAAACCTAAAATGGCTCCAATAGGTCCTCCAAATGTAAATCCAATTCCGGCTCCTAGCCATTTAGAAAAAATACTCATATTTTGTCAATTTTTGATCCTCAAATATACTATTTTGATTGTGTTATATTCCGTATCTTTGTATTCTAAATTTTAAAAAATTATGTACCCAGAAGAATTAGTAAAACCGATGCGTGAAGAGCTAACAAAAAACGGTTTTTCAGCTTTATATTCAGCAGAAGATGTAGATGCTGCTATAGCACTAAAAGGAACAACTCTCGTAATGGTAAATTCTGTTTGTGGCTGTGCTGCAGGAACAGCTAGACCAGGAGCAGTTGCTTCTTTACAATTTGAAAAAAAACCAGACAACCTAACTACTGTTTTTGCAGGGGTTGATAAAGAATCTACGCAAAAAGCAAGAGAACATATGGTTCCTTTTCCTCCATCATCACCAGCAGTAGCTTTATTTAAAGATGGTGAATTGGTTCACATGCTAGAACGACATCATATTGAGGGAAGATCTGCTCAAATGATTGCTGAAAACTTAGTGTCAGCTTACAATGAATTTTGTTAAACCTAAAATATATGGTTATAACATTTCAAGAAATATCTAAAAATCCACTTCTGTTAGAAGTGGATTTTTTATTTTTATACAATGAACAAAAAGCAGGTTATTAAAAATACCATCAGTTTTGTTAAAGAAGCTTTAGATGGAGCTGAAGGTGGACATGATTGGTTTCATATTGAGCGAGTTTATAAAAACGCAGTTTTGATCTCAGGAAATGAAAAAGTTGATCGTTTTATTGTTCAATTAGGAGCTCTTTTACATGACATTGCCGATGCAAAGTTCTATGATGGAGACGAATCTATTGGTCCAAAAAAAGCAAGAGAATTTTTAAAAAAGCAACATGTAGGTGAAGATATTATTATTCACATAGAAAATATCATTATGTTTATTTCTTATAAATCTTCATTTGACACTAAAGAAAAATTTAACTCTCCGGAACTAGATGTCATTCAAGATGCAGATCGTTTGGACGCTATTGGTGCTATTGGAATCGCTAGATGCTTTAATTATGGTGGGTTTAAAAACAGATCTTTATACGATCCGGAAATTAATCCTAATTTAGAAATGACAAAAGAAGAATACAAAAATTCTACTGCGCCAACAATCAATCATTTTTATGAAAAATTATTGCTTTTAAAAGATCAAATGAACACAAAAACAGGCCAGCTTTTAGCCACAGAGAGACATGCTTACATGGAGGGGTTTCTTCAACAGTTTTATGAAGAATGGAATGGGGTCAGATAAGTAGCGATAAATACTTTAATCCCTTTTAACTAGCTTTTGCAACTTCTAAAGCTGTTAGTTTATACTCTAAAATGGCTAATTCTTCTGCACTTTGTATGATTTGCTCTGCAGTTAGTTCATTATTAGAATTAACCTGTTCAACTATCTCTTTGCTTTTTACCGAATAATAGTCTAAAGCTTTTTCAATTTTATCTGTCATAACTTTATTTTATTGAATTAAACCTTTCAATTCTTTTCTATATTTAGAAGCATTCTTTCCTGTTATTTCTTTAAACAACTTATTGAAATGTGAAAAATTATTAAAGCCGCATTCATAAGCAATATCAGTAATGCTCATCGTGCTTTCAGATAATAATTTAGTTGCATGAACAACTCTATATTCATTTACTAACTTTGTAAATGTTTTTCCTGTAACTTTTTTAAAGTACCTACAAAAAGCAGGAATAGTCATGCTAGCGATGTTTGCAATTTCATTTAAACTGATATGTTGTTTAAAGTTTCTATTTATGTGTTTATAAATGATGTCTAATTTTGAACTGTCTTGTAATTCAGTTTCCACAGCATAACCATCAACATTTAAAATAACGTAATCCTCTGTTTTTGCTAGTATGTTCAGAATTTCCAAAAAAACAAGTAGCTTTTTAAATCCTTTTTTTTCTACAAGTTTTTCAATTTTGTACCCTATTTTAATTTTAGTTTCCACTCCAAATAGAATCCCTTTTTTAGAACGATCAAACAATTCTTTAATTTTTTTCATCTCTGGAATTTCAAAAAAATGTGCTCCTAAAAAATCTTCTTTAAACTGAATTAAAGTTTCAAAACCATTTGTTGTTAAACGATCTGTAAAACCATTGTGAGGAAGGTTTGGTCCAATAAGAAGTAATTGACTGTTGTTAAAATAAGATAAGTGATTTCCAATATGTCTTTTCCCTTGACCTTTATTTACATATACTAATTCTAGCTCTGGATGAAAATGCCAGGAGGCTTTGTGTGTTTTTAGAAACTCCGTGTGTTTTTTAACTAAGACAGAACTACCAAACCCTGGATCAACTCTTTCTAATATTGGTTTTTTTTTATTCATAAACTCACAAAATTAAACCTCGGAAGATATAAATACATATTCAAAATTATCATATTTATATTCAAAATTATCTTTTTATTGACCTTTAATATTTATTTAGGTTAATTTAGGGTACATATATAGCAATTTTGTTCTTTTTCAATTAGCAAAGCTGTCTCATCTTTGTAGTGTACATTTTATAAACCAAAAAATAATGAAAAAAATAATTTTAAAAAATCTATTGGTAGTGTTAATGTTTGGAACATTAACGTGTTACGCAACCACAACTGGAACTAGCTTCACAAAAGAAAATGAAAATGTTACAAAAGTAATATTATATAATGTTAAAAAAGGACAATTTTTATTTATCAGAAACACAACAGGAAAAATTATTCACAAAGAACTTATAAAAATTACTGGATCTGTTTCGCAAGGATTCAATTTTAGCTCTCTAGAAAATGGATATTATACCTTAGAAATAAACAAAGATTATCAGATTGATGTGAAACCCTTTACCATTATTTCTGGCCAGGCTATTTTTCACAAAAAAGCAGAAAAGACAACTTTTAAACCTGTCATGAGGAATGAAAAAAATTTAGTGCTAATTTCTAAATTAAATTTTGAGGAAACTCCTATGCAAGTTACTATCTATTATAAAGATGAAATCATATTTAGAGATACTATTGAAGGTGAATATCTAATCGAAAAGACGTACACACTTCTAGAAGAAAAAAAAGGTAGCTATAAAATAGTTACAAAAGCAAACGATCGTAAATATATTATGGAGTTCTCTCTGAAATAAGCGAGCGTAATTTTGTTTTGTTTTAAGCGAACCTCTCATGGGGCTCGCTTTTTTATTTTCCGGAAAAATTAGCTTTTCTTTTATCTAAAAAAGCGGAAGTTCCTTCTTTAAAATCTTCCGTACCAAAACAATTTCCGAATTCTAATACTTCCACGTCATAACCATCAACTCCATCCTCAAAATTAGCATTCACTGCTTTAATTGCTGCGCTAATAGCTACTGAAGAGTTTCTCATTATTTTACCAGCTAGCTTCTCTACCAATGGCATTAACTCTTCCAAAGTAGTAACATAATTCACGAGCCCTAATGATTCTGCTTTATCTGCAGAAATCATTCCTGCAGTCATAATTAATTCCATTGCATTGCCTTTCCCTATTAATTGTGGTAACCGTTGTGTACCTCCGTACCCGGGAATTACTCCTAAAGAAACTTCTGGCAGTCCCATTTTAGCGTTATCTGAAGCAATTCTAAAATGACAGGCCATTGCTAGTTCTAATCCACCTCCTAAGGCAAATCCATTAATAGCAGCGATTACTGGAGTAGAAAGGTTTTCTATAAAATTAAATACCATTTCTTGACCTTTTGCAGCTAATTTACCGCCATTTTCTATTGTAAAATGAGCAAATTCAGAAATGTCTGCACCAGCAACAAATGCTTTTTCACCACTACCTGTAACAACAATTACTTTTACAGAAGTATCTATCTCTAACTGTCTAAAAGCATAATGCAATTCTTCAATAGTAATCTTATTAAGCGCATTTAACTTTTTGGGTCTATTAATGGTAATAATAGCCAAGCCATCTTTTTTAGTAATCAGTATATTTTCAAAGTTCATCGTATTATTCATTTATGTTTTTGGGTAAAATTACAGTAAATACAGTTCCTTTTCCTTCGATGGAAGTAAAGTTAATTGATCCATCATAGGCCTCAATAATGTTTTTAATCATTGGTAATCCAAGCCCCATTCCACTAGTTTTTGTTGTAAACTTGGGTTCAAAGATTAGATGCTCTACCTCTTGTTTTATTCCTTTTCCATTGTCTGAAACCTCAATAAAAATTTTCTCTTTTTTACAAAATACTTTTACATCAATTTTAGGTTTTTTTTCTTCCTCTACTGCTTGAGTAGCATTTTTTATTAAGTTAGTTACAATCCTTATTAATTGTGTTTTATCTAAGTTAACATAGAGTTCTTTTTCTACAGGATAGAAAGAAACATATTCTTCATTAAAGATATCTAATGCCATTTTTACGACACCAATAATTTCAATTGTCTCTTTACGTTGTTTGGGCATTTTTGCAAAGTCAGAAAAAGCAGCCGCAATAGAACTCATTACATCTATCTGCTGTATTAACGTATTGCTGTATTCTTTTAATTTTTCTTTAATATTTGGGTCATTTACATCAAACCTTCTTTCAAAGCTTTGAACAGATAGCCTCATTGGTGTTAAAGGGTTTTTAATCTCATGTGCTACTTGTTTTGCCATCTCACGCCAAGCTTGTTCTCTTTCACTGGTAGCTAATTTAACAGCACTCTCTTCTAATTCATCAATCATATTATTATAGCCATCTACTAAAATCCCAATTTCTGCACTAGCAGAGTTTAAAACAATCTTCTCGTTTCTTTCATTTAATCTAGTTCGTTTCATTTTGTCAGTAATACTCTTTATTGATCTAGTGATATAGCTAGATAAAAAGTATGCAAGCATAATAGCAATTAAAAACATAAAGAAATACACAATAATTAATCGTGTTAGGAATTCTCTTAATTCATATTCTTGTACTGTATTGTCTTGATTGAATTCTAATTTTAATATTCCTATTCTGTTTGCAGTTGAATCTAAAATATATGTGTAAGAGGTTTCAATATTTATTTTTTTATCTTCTATAATCTCAAAAATCCTGCTATTATCACTAGATTTTAATTGAGAGACTTTTTGTAGCGATAAATTATTTGGAATAGCATCTTTAATTCCAAAAAGAACAGAAGTTTTTAATAGCTTCCCATCCAAATCATACATGCTAATTTTTAAATTATGTACAAAGGCAATTTCATATATAGCTTTTTGAAAAACAGCTTCTAAGTTTTCTGTATTTACAGGGAGGTTCGTTCGTTGATATAAATGAATAGCAATCTCTTTCTTTAAGGTTTCCTCTTTTCTTCCAAAACGGCTTAGATTATAATCTTTTGTCTGCTCGTCATATTGATAAATAGTAACACTAATGATTAGAACTGTTGCTAAAAAAATTAGCAAAATCATTGCTAAAAAAATTCTAATTCTTAAAGATATGTTATTGAAATTTTTCACACTTTTTTAAATTGATTTATCCTCTTCTTTTTCAGCTTCAAATAGCGTTCCAAAATACGCGAAAAATTGCATTTCTTTAAATTTCATATAAGATTTACAAGATACGAAAAGTCATAGCAGAAAAAAAGCTGTTATAAAAAAATCACAACAGCCTTTACTCCTTTCAACTATTTTATTCTTTAGCCTACAATATTGATTATTTTTCCTAGAACAATAATTATTTTCTTTGGAGTTCTTCCTTCTAGTTGTACCTCTGTTTTTTCATGTGCTAAAACTGTTTTTTCAATCTCTTCTTTGCTCATGTCTAACGGAAGTTCTAGGATAAACCTCATTTTACCATTAAAAGAAACTGGATAATTTTTAGAGCTTTCTACCAAATATTTAGGATCAAAGAGTGGGAAATCTACTCTAGAAATAGATGTTTTATGTCCTAAATGACTCCATAATTCTTCAGAAATATGAGGAGCATAAGGTGAGATTAAAGTTAATAAAGGTTCTAGAATTGAACGTTTATTACATTTTTGCGCAGTGAGTTCATTCACGGCAATCATAAAGGTAGAAACGGAAGTATTAAAAGAAAAATTCTCAATATCTTCTGCTACTTTTTTGATGGTTTTGTGTAACGTTTTTAATTCTTCTGCTGTTGGTGTTACTTCAGAGATTAACAATTCTTCTTCGTTGTAGAATAATTTCCACAGCTTTTTTAAGAAAGAATGAACCCCAGAAATTCCTGATGTTTTCCATGGTTTTGCTTGCTCTAAAGGTCCTAAAAACATTTCAAATAATCGTAAGCTATCTGCGCCGTATTGTTCACAAATGGCATCCGGATTTACAACATTGTATTTAGATTTAGACATTTTTTCTACCTCACGAGAAACTTTAAAAGTTCCGTCTTCTTCAGAAATAAATTCTGCCTCTTTAAATTCTTCTCTCCAATTTTTAAAGGCTTCAATATCTAGTTCGTCTGATGCATTCACAAAGGAGACATCTGTATGAATTGGTTGAATTTTTTTGTCTTCTATTAATCCTTTTGAGAAAAATCTATTTGTTCCTTCTTCTCTATAAACAAAAGCACTCGTCCCTAGAATCATTCCTTGGTTGATGAGTTTTTTTGCAAACTCATCTACAGGAACAACTCCTTTGTCAAATAAGAATTTTTGCCAAAAACGTGCATATAATAAATGCCCCGTTGCGTGTTCAGATCCTCCAATGTATAAATCTACTTCTTTCCAATAGTCTAAAGATTCTTTGCTGGCAAATTCAACTTCATTGGAAGCATCCATATAACGGTTAAAATACCAAGAACTACCTGCCCAACCCGGCATGGTATTTAATTCTAAAGGATACACCGTTTTATTTTTTAACTTTTCATTTGAAACTACCTTCTTGCCGCGAGAATCCCAGGCCCAAACATCTGCCCTTCCCAGTGGTGGTTCTCCAGATTCTGTAGGCAAATACTTTGCTACTTCTGGCAAAACTATAGGCAGGTGTTTTGCATCAATCATCTGAGGCATTCCATCTTTATAATAGACCGGAAAAGGTTCTCCCCAATAGCGCTGTCTGCTAAAAACAGCATCACGCAAACGATAGTTTATTTTTCCATAACCAATTCCTTGTTTTTCTAATTCGTGAATTGCTAATTTTAATGCTTTTTTGTAAGTTAATCCGCTTAGGAAATCGGAATTTGAAATTACGGTTCCTTCTTTGTTCGTATGGGCAGCCTCAGAAATATCTACATTTTTAAAAATATTAGGAATTGCTATTCCAAAGTGTTTTGCGAAATCGTAATCACGTTGATCACCACAAGGAACAGCCATTACAGCACCTGTTCCATAGTTTGCTAGCACATAGTCTCCAATCCAAATTGGTACTTTCTCCCCAGAAAATGGATGAATGGCATAGGTCCCTGTAAAGACTCCCGAAATGGTTTTTACATCTGCCATACGATCTCTCTCAGAACGTTTTGACGTCGCTTTAATATAGCTAAGTACTGCCGTTTTTTGAACTTTGGTTGTTATCTTAGCTACTAACTCGTGCTCTGGCGCCAAAGTCATAAAACTAACACCAAACATGGTGTCTGGTCTTGTGGTGAAAACAGCAATCTCATACTTATTTTCTTCAGCAACTATAGGTGTTTTTTTAACAATCTTTTTTCTCTTTTCTGGAAATTGAATCGTTGTGTTTATCTTAGAAACAACTCCTAAAACATTTTCTAGCACCTCTTCATTTGTAACATGAACAACATTAAAACCTTCTTTAGAAAAGTAAGCTGTTCTTAAAGCCTCATCTTCTTTTCCTGAAAATTCGACAATAAGATTTTTTGCCAAGCATACATAATCTACTAAAAATGACCCAATGGTATATTTTTTTCTGAATTTTGCAGCTCCTTTTTTATTTTTTAATTCATTCCAAAGTGCTGTTTCTGCCTTTGATAAATGTAACCGTAGCTTTTTTAAATCTTCTAGTTCTTTGTAAGATAAATTAACTCCTGAAATTTCTTTAGATACCTCTGAATCTACCTTAAAGGTAACCATGGCGCCTTGTGAACGGCCAATCCAATTAGTTTGAGAATCTTTTAAGGGTTGTGGCCAGTCTATAGTGTCTAAGCCGTCTAACAACCGTTGTGCATAGGCAGAAATTCGCATAGACCATTGTGTCATTTTTTTTCTAACAACTGCATGACCTCCTCTTTCTGATACTCCATTTACAATTTCATCGTTAGCCAATACCGTTCCCAATGCCGGACACCAGTTTACTTCTGTATCTGACAAAAATGTTAAGCGATATTGTAATAAGATACGTTCTTGCGCTTTCTTTGATAATGCGTTCCACTGTGCCGCTGTAAAAGATTCTATCTCATCATCACAAGATGCATTTATAGTAGTATTTCCTTCTTTTTTAAAAATTGAAATTAATGAAGAAATATCCTCTGCCTTATCAATGTCTTTGTTATACCAAGAGTTAAACAGTTGAATAAAAATCCACTGAGTCCATTTATAATAATCTGAATTTGATGTTCTTACCTCACGAGACCAATCAAAAGAAAAACCAATTTGATCTAATTGACGACGATAGGTTTTAATATTTGCTTCTGTTGTTTTTGCTGGATGTTGCCCTGTTTGAATGGCATATTGTTCAGCAGGCAATCCAAAAGAATCATACCCTTGCGGATGCAACACATTAAAACCCTTGTGACGTTTGTAACGTGCATAAATATCTGATGCAATATACCCCAAAGGATGCCCAACGTGCAAGCCTGCCCCAGATGGGTAAGGAAACATGTCTAAGACATAATATTTAGGTTTATCAGAATCATTACTGGCTTTAAACGTTTGGTTTTTAGCCCAATGATTTTGCCACTTTTCTTCTATTTCTTTGAAATTATAGTGCATGAAATTTTCTTCTTAAAAGTGGTCAAATTTACATTTATTCTAGCAAAGTATAAAGTCTATCTCATAATAAAGAGTTTCTTTAAACTGGTGAAAGTAATTCTGACGCTCGTTTTACGAAGCCCGTCTTATTTTTGTGTTTTTTTACATCAAAAATTCTATATTTTAGCAAACAACTAAAGAGTTTATATCAAAAAAATTAAAAACAAAAAAAGCCCATAAAATTGACGAAATAAATTCCCCTTTTTTATGGACTTTAACTTGAAAAACTATCGTTTTTACTCTACTGGTATGCTTAATACAATATCTCCCCATCCCATGTGAATAGTCATGTCTTTGTCAATTGCAATTGAAAATACATCAACAGTCTCCTCAGTTTTTTTAACAGGTACGCTAACTTTAGCCACATCATTTTCATCTTTATGAAAATAGACTCCCCATACGTTTAACTGACTACTTAATACTATGGTCCAGGTAGTTTCACCAGGAATTGCATACATCGAATAAGTACCTGCTTTTACAGCAGTACCTCCAAAAGTTACATCTTTATAAAAGGTGATTTCTGTTGCCTCGTTGGCCCCTGTTCTCCATTTTTTTCCAAGCGGAGCTAACTTTGCTAAAGACCTTCCCTTTAACTGAGGTCTACTGTAAATGATTTTAATCACTTTCTCAGAAATTCTATAATTGTCTGGAAATGATGCTACATCCATAGGGCTTTTGTCTAATCCTTTAAAATCTTGCGCAATGGCTTGATTTGAAAAGATTCCAGCAAAAACAAATAGTGTAATTATTAAAAAAGTTTTTTTCATGATAAAATATATTTAATTTTTAGTTAATTTTCTTAATTTCTGTTAGCGTTGGCAACCTCTTTAAAATTAACTTTTTTATAATGAAAGCTTTCATTCCCTAATAAAGAGTTTCCATACTTTTTAAACCAATCTTTATGAATCGCTAGGTCTATAGAAGTAGGTTGAATAATATTAAATTTTACTGTATATAAATCGTCTATTGATCCAGGTAGTGAAATATTCCTAGCATAATGAAAATTATCTGTTAAATTAATATGTGGTATTAAATCTATAAAAGTTCTAAGACCTGTATTTTCATTAATAATTTGAGCAGAGATGTGTAAATATGGAACAAATCCACCTGGGGGAGTACCTGAAGGAATGTTTTTAATATCCCAGTTTACTCTGGCTTCAATATGAACATTAGTTTCATTCTCCGACAAATTAAGACCTACTGGCATTATGTGGTCTTTTATTGCACCTTCAAAAATAAAAACGATACCTGGTTCAAGTCTTTCAGTTCCAATAACTAACTCTGGCTTTTCTTCTTGTGAAAAAACAGCGAGAGGTAACAGCATTATGAGTGCTAAAAATAAATTTTTTTTCATGTCTTTTTTAAGCTAATATTAATAAATTTTTTTTCAATTTAATAATACAAATTAACTGAATTTATTTGGAATAATTCTAAATAGACTATTGATATTCTCGCTTTAAAATTATTAGATCTTTTTTAATCTTTTTCATGTCTTCTTTTTCTGTTCCATCATAAAAACCTCTAATGCGTCTTTCTTTATCTATTAAAACAAATTGTTCTGTATGAATAAAGTCATTTTCATCACCATTCCCCTCATCTAGAACTGCAAAATAATTTTTGCGTGCTAGATCATAAATATGTGTTTTAGGGCCTGTTGTTATATTCCATTTTTCATCTATAACCCCTTTTTTTATTGCGTAGTCTTTTAGAACTGAAACACTATCTATGATTGGTGTTACAGAATGTGATAAAAACATGATGTCATCATTATTCTTATAATATTCTTGCAATTCACTCATATTGTAAGCCATAGAAATACAAATGGTCTGACAACGAGTAAAGAAGAAATCTGCAATATAAATTTTACCTTCGTAGGTTTTATTGGTGATCTTTTCTCCATTTTGATTGGTTAGTTCAAAATCTGCAATCGTATGGTTTTTTTTTAAATTCTTAACTGAAATATCAACCAATCTGGGATTTATGTCTATGGGATTGTAAATTTTTAGTCGTTCTTCTTGAGACATTAATTTATAAAAAACAGTAATGCCAACAAAAGAGAATACAATCAAAAAGCGAAGTGTGGGAATTGATTTTTTAAAAAAGCCTACATCCATAACTAGAAATATGTTGCTAATTTACTACATAAGAAATACTTGTCGCAATAATTTTAGATTTAATGCAACTTAAATGTTTGTTAAATTAAAATAGCATCGTAAAACAATCTTTTACAACTCTATTGAAAAGTGTACATTTGTGCCTTTAAAAACTGAAGATTTAACGTAGATGGAAATTTTAATAAAAGCCTCACAATTTATACTAAGCTTATCGTTATTAATTGTGTTACACGAATTGGGACATTTTATCCCTGCCAAATTATTTAAAACAAGAGTAGAAAAATTTTACTTATTTTTTGATTATAAATTTTCTATTTTCAAAAAGAAA
>CAZAIL010000045.1:0-14577 GCA_964485155.1 uncultured Flavobacterium sp. | reverse complement strand
TTGAGGTAAAAGATTCTCCAGAATGGATTCAAAATCGATTAAAAGCAATTGGTATTGCACCAAAAAATAATGTCGTAGACATTACAAATTATGTACTTCATGAATTAGGACAACCTTTACATGCTTTTGATGCAAACAAAATAAAAGGTAATAAAGTCATTGTGAAAACATTAGAATCTGGCACAAAATTTACTACTTTGGATGGTGTTGTAAGAGAATTACACTCTGAAGATATTATGATTTGTGATGCAGAATCAAATCCATTATGTATTGCCGGTGTTTTTGGTGGCATAAATTCAGGAGTGACAGAAAAGACAACCTCTATATTTTTAGAAAGTGCTTACTTTAATTCTGTTTCTATTCGTAAAACAGCAAAAAGACATGCATTAAACACAGATGCTTCTTTTCGTTTTGAGCGAGGAATAGATGTTAATTTTACAAAATATTCACTTAAACGTGCCGCGATTTTGATAAAAGAGTATGCAAATGGAAAAATAGCTTCAGATTTAATGGATTTTTATCCAGAAAAAATTGAAGACTTTCTAGTCTTTCTATCTTATGAAAATTGTTTTCGATTAATTGGACAAGAGATTGATAAAGAAACAATAAAAAATATTTTAGCATCTTTAGAAATTAAAATCAGTAGTGAAACCGAGGGAGGTTTAGGATTAACAATCCCATCTTACAGAGTTGATGTTCAAAGAGAGGCAGATATAATAGAAGAAATTCTCAGAGTATATGGCTACAATAACATTAAATTTTCCCATAAACTAAATACCTCCATTTCTTTTGATAGTAATAGCGATGTAGCTGTAGAAAATGTCATAGCCAACCAGTTAACAAACCTAGGTTTTAATGAAACCATGGCTAATTCATTAACAAAAGAAGAATATATCTCTTTCTCTGAAAACTTAAAATCAGAATTTAACGTAGAAATGTTAAACCCTCTTAGTAATGATTTAAAAGTGATGAGACAATCTTTACTTTTTAGTGGATTGGAGTCCATTTCATATAACATAAATAGAAAAAATAATTCTTTAAAATTATATGAATTTGGAAAAACATATCATAAGTATGAAAATGGGTATCAAGAAGACAAACACCTTTCGTTGTTTGTTTCTGGAGCAAGAACTCAGGATAGTTGGAATTTAACAACAAGAAAATCAGAATTCTTTTATTTAAAAGGAATAGTGATGTCTATATTAGAAAGAATTGGTGTTTCAAATGTAAAAACAAGCCCAACAAAATCAGATGTGTTTTCTGAAGGAATTATTCTAAGTTTAGGTAAAAATAAACTAGTGGAATTTGGAGTTTTAAAGAAAAGAATTCTAAAAGAATTTGGAATAAAGCAAGAAGTATTATTTGCAGATTTTGATTGGACAGCTATGTTAACAATCTCTGGTAAAAAGAAAATTAAAGTTTCCGAATTACCAAAGTTTCCAGCTGTTAAAAGAGACTTAGCTCTGTTATTAGATGAAAAAATTTCATTCAAAGAAATATATAATTTAGCGTTTCAATCAGAAAGAAATTTATTAAAAGATGTTGGTTTATTTGATGTATACCAAGGAGAAAAGCTGCCTAAAGGGAAAAAATCATATGCAGTTAGTTTTTTGTTTCAAGACAGCACTAAAACACTCACAGATAAACAAATAGAAAAAATTATGCAAAAATTACAACAGACATTTGAAAAGAGTTTTCAGGCTGTTTTAAGATAGTGATAAGCTCCTTAATGGAGTTTTTTATAACCAAATATGTATAAATTAATAGTCCGTCCATTCCTGTTTTTATTTGATCCAGAGAAGATTCATTATGTTGCGTTTTCGTTGATTCGTTTTCTATGTAAAGTTCCCTTAGGAGCACTTGTTTTTAGAAAAATTTATCAAATAGAAGACAAACGATTAGAAAGAAAGTTGTTTGGTATTACCTTTAAAAACCCTGTAGGTTTGGCTGCAGGTTTTGATAAAAATGCTGTTTTGTACAATGAATTGGCAAATTTCGGATTTGGTTTTATAGAAATAGGAACTGTAACACCAATTGGTCAAGAGGGAAATCCAAAAAAACGACTATTTAGACTAAAAGATGATGCCGGAATTATTAATAGGATGGGATTTAATAATGATGGTTTAGAGATTCTTATCGAACAATTAAAGAAAAATAAAGGAAAGCTTATTATTGGTGGGAATATTGGTAAAAACACACAAACCAGCTCGGAAAACTATACAAAAGATTATGAAGTTTGTTTTAAAGGTCTGCATCCTTATGTAGATTATTTTGTATTAAATGTGAGTTGTCCAAATGTTGGCAGTCATGAAAAGTTAAATGACAAAGCGTATTTACTTGAATTAATTTTTGCAATACAGAAATTAAACAATGAACAACCGTTTCAAAAACCAATTTTATTAAAAATTGCTCCAGACTTAAATAATAATCAGCTAGACGAAATTATTGAATTGGTTGCAGAAACAAAAATTGATGGTGTAATTGCATCCAACACTTCTACAACTAGAAATAATTTAAAAGCTTCTGATGTTCTTATACAAGAAATTGGTAATGGTGGTTTAAGCGGACAACCTATTAAGAAACAAAGTACCAGAGTGATTCAATATCTATCTAATAATTCTAACAAATCATTTCCAATTATTGGAGTGGGAGGTATTCACTCCGCTGAAGATGCATTAGAAAAAATAGAAGCAGGTGCAGATTTAATTCAGATTTATACTGGTTTTATCTATGAAGGACCAGGATTAATTAAACAAATTAATAAGGCATTATTAAACAAGTAATAGCACACCAACAATGGAGATACTACTATCTTTTATTCTAGCTGTATCTATATTGGCAATTTCTCCAGGACCTGATAATATCTTTGTATTAATGCAAAGTGTTGTTCATGGTAAAAAATACGGATTAGCAACTGTAATAGGTTTAATGACAGGATGTATTATTCACACAACTTTTGTAGCCGTTGGTGTTTCTGCTATCATTAAAGAAAATAATAGCATTTTTTTAGCTATTAAAATACTTGGTACTATTTATCTTTTGTACTTAGCCTATAAGGTCTTTACTAGTAGTTCAGAGATTTCTATGAACACTGAAAAAATTCAAAAAAAGACACCATTTCAATTGTTTAAAATAGGATTTATCATGAATGTATTAAATCCTAAAGTCACCATTTTTTTCTTAGCACTATTTCCTGGGTTTTTATTCTCAGAGAGCCTGTCTATAAGTCTTCAGTTCTATATTTTAGGTGCTTTGTTTATACTAGTGTCATTTGTTGTTTTTTCATCGATAGCTATTCTTGGAGGAGCTATTTCTGAGAAAATTAAAAAGAGTAAAAATATAGTAATTTGGTTGCAATGGATGCAAGTTTGTGTATTTGTTGGAATTGCTATATTTATTTTGATATAGAGTGAATGTCTTTAAATTGTATCTTTGAATTCATGAATAAAGTAAAAATTATTGAATGTCCCAGAGATGCCATGCAAGGTATTAAAAGTCATTTTATTTCTACTGATGTAAAAGCAACATACATTAATTCTTTGTTGAAAGTTGGTTTTCATACCATAGATTTTGGAAGTTTTGTGTCACCAAAAGCAATTCCACAGATGCGAGATACTGCAGCTGTATTATCAAAATTAGACATCTCTCAAACACAAAGTAAATTATTAGCAATTATAGCCAATTTAAGAGGAGCATATGATGCTGTTCAATTTGAAGAAATCGACTATTTGGGTTACCCCTTTTCTATTTCCGAAAATTTTCAAATGCGAAATACACACAAAACAATCAGTCAATCTATTGATACCCTACAAGAGATTTTATCTATTGCAACAAAAGCAAACAAAGAAGTTGTAGCCTATTTATCTATGGGGTTCGGTAATCCGTATGGAGATCCTTGGAATGTTGATATAGTAGGAGAGTGGACAGAAAAATTGTCAAATATGGGCGTTAAAATTTTATCACTTTCAGATACTATAGGAAGTTCTACCCCAGATGTAATTGAGTATTTGTTTTCAAACTTAATTCCTAGCTATCCCAACATTGAATTTGGTGCACACCTTCATACCACTCCAGATTCTTGGCATGAAAAAGTAAATGCAGCATACAATGCAGGTTGCCATCGTTTTGATGGTGCAATAAAAGGTTATGGAGGATGTCCAATGGCAAAAGATGAATTAACAGGTAATATGCCAACAGAAAAACTTATTTCTTATTTCACAGAGCAAAAAGCGATTACAGGAATTAAACCAATGAGTTTTGAAAGTGCATACAATCAGGCCTTACAGATTTTCTAATTTAACACATAAAACCCTTATGAAACAATTTAAGCTACTCGTATTATTTTTATTTACAATTCTTCTTGTATCCTGTTCAAAAGATGATGGTGAAATTTCTTTTACCATTTTACAATTAAACGATGTCTATGAAATTGCTTCAATTCAAGGAGGCCAATATGGCGGTATGGCAAGAGTTGAAACTGTTCATCAAGAATTATTAGAGAAAAATAAAAACACACTATTAGTGATGGCAGGAGATTTTTTGAATCCTTCTCTAATTGGTACCATGAAACATAAAGGGTCTAAAATAAAGGGCAAGCAGATGATTGAGGTAATGAATGCCATGAATTTTGATGTTGTTGCTTTTGGTAATCATGAATTCGATTTGAGTAAAAAGAATCTTCAACAAAGGATGGATGAGAGTGTTTTTCCTTGGATATCCTCTAATGTTTTTCATAAAACATTAGATAGTATTAAATCATTCTCTCAACAAATAGACGGAGTTGAAACTACTATCAAGGGTTCATTTATTAAAGAGATTTCAGATGATGATGGAACTAAGATAAAAATAGGTTTTATAAGCGTTTGTATTCCTTCAAACCCTAAAAGTTATGTATTATATGAAGATATGTTTACATCAATACACAAAGAATATGAATCCATTAAAAATAAGGTTGATATAGTTATTGGATTGACGCATGTGAAAATAGCACACGACAGAAAAATAGCACAACTATTACCTAATATTCCATTAATTATGGGTGGGCATGAGCACACAAACAAAAATGAAATGATTGGTAATGTTCGTATTACAAAGGCAGATGCAAATGCAAAAACTGCCTATATTCATAGTATTAATTATGATAAAAAAAATAAAAACACTATCATATCTTCCCAATTAAAATCAATTGATACTTCTATCACAGGTAATTTAAAAGTCAAATTGGTGGTAGATAAATGGATAGATATAATGGAAGCTCAAATATCAAAAATTGTAGAAAAACCTTACGATATAATTTATAAAACAAAAATTCCTTTAGACGGAAGAGATGCATCTATACGATCTATTCAAACAAATTTAGGACAAATTATAGCTACTTCAATGGCTTTTTCATATGATAACAAGGTTGATTGCGCCATAGTAAATGGGGGTTCTATTAGAATTGATGACCAATTAATTGGAGATATAAACAGTATCGATATTTTTAGAGTTTTACCATTCGGAGGGCCAGTTTTGAAGGTTGAAATGAAAGGAAGTTTATTAAAAAAAGTACTTGATTATGGAAAACAATCTTCTGGAACTGGTGCCTACCTTCAAAGAAATAATATTCAAATAGACAATCAAAACTTCAAAGTAAATAATAAAGAAATTATTTCTTCAAAAATTTATACTGTTGCTGTTAGTGATTATTTAATGAAGGGGTTTGATATTCCTTTTTTAAATTCTAATCACCCAGGAGTTGTTTCAGTTTATCAACCAATAAAATCTGATCTTTCAATAGATATTCGTAAAGCTCTTATCTACTATTTAAAGAATATTTAACTTATTGTATAGTATTATTTGAATTTAATCTAAATAAACTTTGTCAAATAAAATCTCTTATTTATATTTGCAGAATATTATAAACCTTATTTTTATTAAATCTAAATTAAATGAAAAAATTATTATTATTTTTAGCTATTACTTCCCTTTTATTTGTGTCTTGTAAAGACGAGACTGAACCAATAGATACACCAGATCCAACAGTTGCACCTGCAAACTATACTTTTCTTAGAGATAATGAAACGGCGGTAAGCTATAGTGGACAAACACAAAGAATAGCAATGGGCCAAGAACTCATAAATGCTATGAAAGAAGAAACCACATCTTTGACGGCTCTCCAAAAAATGTTTGATCACCAGGAAGGTTCCAATGATTTTACAGATGCTGGTAACCTTGGTTTAAACGCTTCATCTAAAAGTGTTCGAGGTAAAACTGCTGCTTCAACTGATTTATTTTCTGCAAATTCTACAGATGCAACAGCAATAAAACAAGAATTTGATTCTTGGATCGCTTCTCAAGTTTCAGATGTATTTCCTGAATGGAATAACGATGCTTCTGCAGGAATGGCAGGAAAAATACAAGAAGCAGGAGGGGGTTCAACCCGTTATGTGAATGGGAAAGGCCTTGAGTTAAATCAGGCAGTTAATAAGGCTTTGATAGGCGGTTTGATGACAGACCAAATGTTAAATAATTATTTAGGTACAGCTGTTTTAGATGCGGGTAGCAATGTTGCAGATAATGATGCAGGAATATTAGCAGAAGGTAAAAATTACACAACAATGGAACACAAGTGGGATGAAGGTTTCGGATATCTTTACGGTGCTGATAACCAATCAAACCCGACACTTGGTGCAGACAGTTTTTTAAATAAATACCTTTCAAGAGTTGAAGGAGATTCAGATTTTGCAGGAATTGCTGCAACTATTTATGATGCCTTTAAATTAGGAAGAGCTGCTATTGTAAATCTAGATTATATCACTAGAGATGAGCAAGTAGATATCATAAGAGAAAATGTTTCAAAAGTAATTGCTGTAAGAGCCATATATTATTTACAAGGAGGAAAAGCTAACTTAGGTTCTGATTGGGCTTCTGCTTTTCATGATCTTTCAGAAGGATTTGGTTTTGTATATAGTTTACAATTTACTAGAAAACCTGGCTCAAATACTGCATATTTCACCAAGTCAGAGGTAGATGCTTTTTTAACCCAACTTATGGCAGGAAACGGATTTTGGGATGTTTCTTCTACAACATTAGATGATATATCTGAAACCATAGCTGTAAAATTTAATATTACTGTTGCTCAAGCAGGTAATTAATAATTATTTAAAAAAAGTGACTAATAATTAGTCACTTTTTTTTACTTTTGTTGCTTTTATTAAGAATAAATAAACATAACATGATTAAGAAGCTTTTATCGATATTTTTTTTAGCAGTTTTTATATATGCTTGTTCTTCAAACGAAGGAGAAGATGAATCAATTATTTTTGTGGATGATTTTGATCGTGGATTGATGTTAACCAATTTAGCAGACAATATAATTATACCTTCCTATGAGGATTTTGCAAGTAAAATGACTTTGTTGAACAATGCAGGTCAGACTTTTACAGCTACCCCAACCCAAAGCACACTTGATTTATTCAAATCTTCTTGGTTAAATGCATACAAAAGCTGGCAAAGTGTAGAGATATTCAACATTGGCAAAGCTGAGGAATTACAATATTCATTTTATATGAATGTATATCCTTTAACAGTAAGTGATGTTCAAAACAACGTTATGAATGGTGGTTATGATTTAAACAATGTAAACAACCAAGACGCTCAAGGATTTCCTGCATTAGATTATTTATTGCACGGAATATCAGATAATGATGCTGATTTATTAGTTGTTTTTACCACTGGACCAAACGCTACAGGATATTCTAATTATGTGAATGATGTTTTAAATCAGATGAATGATTTAACTCAAGAAGTACTAAATAATTGGAAAGATTCTTTTAGAAGTACTTTTATAAACAGTAAATCAAATACAGCAACTAGTTCTCTAAATAAGTTAGTAAATGACTTTATTTTTTACTATGAAAAAGGTTTAAGAGCTAATAAATTTGGAATACCAGCAGGTGTTTTTTCAGCGAATCCACTGCCTGAAAAAGTAGAGGCATTTTACAAAAAAGATATTTCTAAAGAGTTGGCTCTTGATGCATTACAAGCTGTTGAAGATTTTTTTAATGGAAAACAATATAATGGAACTTCTACTGGTGAAAGTTTTAAATCGTACCTCTTATACTTAGAAAGAGACGATATATATATTAGTACCAGAGATCAATTTAATATAGCAAGACTAGAAATCAATAATTTAACAAATAACCTATCTGAACAAGTAATTACAGATAATTCTAAAATGACTAGAGCATATGACGAATTACAAAAAGCTGTTGTTCTTCTAAAAGTAGATATGCTTCAAGCTTTTAGTGTAAATATTGATTATGTAGATGCAGATGGTGATTAGCATATGACTTAAAACATAAACCTGAAAAGCTTTTAACTATTAAAGTTTTTCAGGTTTTTTTTTATAATAATAAAATGATTACGAAATATTTTAATAAACACACAGACGCAAAACCCCTAGTCGTTTTTCGCATTTTTTTTGGTGTGATGATGTTTATTAGTGTGCTTCGTTTTTGGGCAAATGGTTGGATAGAAAAACTCTATATAAAACCAACATTCTTTTTTTCCTATTATGGTTTTGAATGGGTGAAACCAATTGGTAATTATACCTACTTTATTTTTATAATTTGTGCTATTGCCTCAATATTCGTTGCAATTGGTTATAAATATAGAATAGCCATCATCATTTTTTTTCTTTCTTTTTCCTACATTGAATTGATGGATAAAACTACCTACTTAAATCATTATTATTTTGTAAGTGTTCTTAGTTTCTTATTAATTTTTTTACCTGCTAATTTGCAATTTTCTGTAGATGCTTACTTACGTAAAAGAAAATATATTCAGATACCAAGATGGACAATAGATAGTATTAAACTACTTTTAGCTATTGTTTATTTTTATGCAGGCTTAACTAAATTAAACTCAGACTGGCTCTTTAGAGCAATGCCTCTAAAAATATGGTTACCCTCTAAATATGATCTTCCTTTTATAGGAAGCAGCCTAATGCAACAAGAATGGTTTCACTTTGCTATGAGTTGGGGTGGTGCTATTTATGACTTGATTATTCCCTTTTTATTGATTTTTAGAAAGACACGTTTTGTAGCTTTTTTATTAGTAGTGTTCTTTCATGTTTTTACTAGAGTTTTATTTCCAATAGGAATGTTTCCATATATTATGATTGTTAGCTCATTAATTTTCTTTGATGCTACTATTCATGCAAGAATAATTTCATGGATTAGAAAAATAATACGTATTAGACCACTACAACTTCCGTCCATCAAAGAATACCAATTCCCTAAATTTTACAAAAAAATTATAACTAGCATTGTCTTAGTGTTTTTTACTATTCAATTGTTATTTCCTTGGAGGTATTTCATGTATCCTGGAGAATTATTTTGGACAGAGGAAGGCTACAGGTTTTCATGGCGTGTTATGTTGATCGAAAAGGCAGGCTATGCTAACTTTAAAATTGTAGATGAAAAGACAGCTAAATTTTTTTATGTAAAAAATGTTGATTTTTTAACATCGTATCAAGAAAAACAAATGAGCTTTCAGCCCGATTTTATTCTTGAATATGCTCACTACTTGGGAGATCATTTTTCCAGTCAAGGACACCAGAATGTTCAAGTGTTTGTAGACAGTTATGTAGCATTAAATGGACGAATGAGTAGGCCATATATAAATCCTAAAGTTGATTTATATCAAGAAAGAGAATCACTTTATCATAAAAAATGGATACTTCCATTTACTTCTGATATTAAAATAAAAGGTCTATAATTTATGAATTTCAAACATGCTTTTTTTACTATTATTTTTATATTTCAATTTATTTCAACTGTACAATCACAAGTGTCTGGAACCGTCTTGTCTGAGGATAAGACACCAATTAACAAAGTTCAGATTTATAATTATTCTGGAGGAATTATTACCGAAACTGATGCCAAAGGCTATTTTGAATTTTCTATCAATCGAGAAGAAATAAAAGTTCTTTTTTATTCTGAAAACTTCAAACTCAAAGAACTTGTTATATCTAAAAACAAGTCGTTAAATCTTCAAATTACTTTGAACGCTTTTTCTGAAGAGCTTTCAGAGATTCAAATTAAAGCAAGTAAAAAAAAGATTTTTGAATTAAAACGATTAAGAGATGTAGTCGGAACATCTATCTATGCAGGAAAGAAAACTGAGGTGGTATTGGTGGCTCAATCTATGGCCAACCTAGCTTCCAATAATGCAAGACAAATTTACAGTCAGGTTGCGGGTTTAAATATTTTTCAAAATGATGATGCAGGGTTACAATTAAATATTGGTGGTCGAGGTCTAGATCCTAATAGAACTTCTAATTTTAACACAAGACAAAATGGATACGATATTAGTGCAGATGTGCTAGGATATCCAGAAAGTTATTATACACCAGCATCAGAGGGATTAGAAGAAATACAAGTTGTCAGAGGGGCAGCTTCTTTACAATACGGGACTCAATTTGGTGGCTTGGTAAATTTTATCACAAAAGCACCAAACCCTAATAAAGTATTAGAAATTACAACAAGAAATACCACAGGTAGTTTTGGTTTATATACCAATTTTTCTAGCCTTAGTGGAACTAAAAATAAACTTTCTTATTATTCATACATTAATTACAAAAGAGGAGATGGTTTTAGACCTAATTCTGAGTTTGAATCTAAAAATGCTTTTTTTTATTTAGGCTATGATCTTAATAAAAATAATAAATTTTCAATAGAAGTTACTTATTTAGACTATTTAGCTCAGCAAGCGGGTGGTTTAAGTGATCAGATGTTTTCAAACAATCCATTTCAAAGTAATAGAGAAAGAAACTGGTTTAAGGTAGATTGGCTATTGTATAATTTTAAATGGAATCATAAAATTTCAAGTAAAACAAATCTAACATTTAATTTTTTTGGATTGAATGCATCTCGAAAATCAGTTGGCTATAGAATTAGAAGAGTAGATCTTCCAGATACAGGAGAAGCTAGAGAACTTCTAATTGGTGATTTTAATAATTTTGGTTTAGAAACACGTATTCTTAGTTCTTATAAAGTATTCGGAAAAAAAGCTACATATCTATTTGGTATAAAATTTTATAAGGCAGAAAATAAGGATTACCAAGGCCCTGGAACAGATGGTATAGGTGCAGATTTTTCGGCTGCTACTGATCAATTTCCTAATTATAGAATACAAGGCGAGTTTAAAAACCCAAATTTAAATATTGCTCTATTTGGTGAGAATATTTTTTATTTTTCAGACAAATTCTCAATTACACCTGGTGCACGTTTTGAATACATAAATACTAAAAGTCAGGGGTTTTCAAGAAGAACAAATTTTGATGCAGCAGGAAACCCTATAGGAGGTGAGGAGAACCTTATAGATGACGCTAAAGAAAGATCTTTTATTTTACTGGGTCTTGGGACAAGTTTTAAGCCATCAACTTATTTAGAAATTTACGGAAATATTTCTCAAAATTATCGCTCTATTACATTTTCTGATGTAAACATAGTTAATCCATCAAATGCTGTAGACCCTAGTTTAAAAGATGAAAATGGTTTTACGGTAGATGTTGGTGCAAGAGGAAATCTAAATAGCTGGGTTTCTTATGATATTGGTTTTTTTAGTCTTTTTTATAAAGATCGAATAGGTTTTTTATTTACATCAATTCCACCAATTAACAATCTAGGTCAATTAAGAACTAATATAGGTGATGCAACTATTATGGGCCTAGAGTCTGTTTTGGATTTTAATTTAAAAAAAATACTTACTATAGGAGATCGATTTAGTTTTAATTATTTTGTAAACACATCAGTTATCAACTCCAAGTATACAAGAGTAATTACCAATGGAATTAAGGGAAATAAAGTTGAATTTGTGCCAGATTTTAATATTAAAACAGGAATTAGATTTGGCTATCAAAACGTTAGTTCTAGTATCCAATACACCTATTTATCTGACCAGTTTTCTGATGCTAGTAATTCAGTAACTGGCGATGTTAGTGGAATAACAGGAATCATTCCAGCATATGATGTTTTAGATATTTCAGCTTCTTATACCTATAAATTTATGAAATTAGAGACAGGTATTAATAATGTTTTAGATAAGGTTTATTTTACAAGAAGAGCAACTGGATATCCAGGACCTGGAATTATCCCTTCTATTCCAAGAAATTGGTATGTTACTTTGCAATTTAAATTTTAATAAATAGGTTTTTTAATTGTTTATTAAGAATAATTAAAAATTGTTAAAATCGCTATTTTCACATCAAATTTTATCAACATTATCGTATTTTTATAAAAAATTACAAATGATGTTATTAAAGTCTATAGATTTACAAAAAAAACTAATTAAAGAGAGAAAAAAAAATCTTCAATCTAATGATATCATAGATTGGGTTCAATCAATATTTAGTGAAATAACCGTAACTAATAAATCAGTTTTAGAAAGACTTTCTGCTTCACCTATTAACAGAAACGTTAATACTTTTAATATTGACGAAGTAGATTCTAACGCAATTTTTCACATATCTCATATAGAAAAAATATGTATTAATTATCGTCTTCGTTTTTTAGATACAAAATATTTCAAAGGTTCCTATCCAGACATTGTTGTTGATAAGATAAATACACTTGAAAAAAAACATCAAACTATTTTAGATGGGTTCAAGATCATAGCACCTTCCAAATTGTTTCGTTTAGACAAAGCAGATGATCCTCTTTTATTTGCTCCTATGGGTAACGATTATTACTATTTGATACATAAATGGGGTACGGATTTACACCCGCTTAGAAGAATAAAATATTGGGGTGTTAAAAACGTAGAAAATCTAGGAATTTCAATTTTTGCTATCAGCTTGATTTTTACATTTCTAACAAAAAACATTATTTATGGTGAAAACACCCATGTTGGTTATCTTTTCATGTTATTCTTATTTTATGTTAAAGGAGTCGTAGGAATGTTATTTTTACTAGGTGCATCCTCTGGGAAAAATTTCAGTGAATATTGTTGGCTAAGTAAGTACGATAAAATCACCTAATAATTCTTGCAGTCATTTATTATCATTATTTCGATAAATATGTTGTAAATTTGGTTGTAATTAATTTTAAGTTGATTGCACTATGATTGCTCACGATTTTAAGATATTAGGTGAAGGTTTAACGTATGATGACGTTCTTTTAGTACCTGCCTATTCTGATGTTCTTCCAAGAGAAGTTAACATTCAAACAAAATTTACTCGAAACATTACAATTAACGTTCCTATAGTATCTGCTGCTATGGATACTGTTACAGAATCATCTATGGCTATTGCCATCGCAAGAGAAGGTGGAATCGGCGTCTTGCATAAAAATATGACCATAGAGCAACAAGCTCAAGAAGTTAGAAAAGTAAAAAGAGCAGAAAGCGGGATGATCATAGATCCTGTTACGTTGCCTTTAGATGCTGTTGTTACAGATGCAAAAAATGCCATGCGTGAGCATAAAATTGGAGGAATACCAATTGTTGATGAAGCGGGAATATTAAAAGGAATAGTAACCAATAGAGATTTACGTTTTGAACACGACAACGAAAGAGCCATTGTTGAAGTAATGACAAAAGAAAATTTGATTACTGCTTCTGTAGGAACATCCTTAAAAGGTGCAGAATCTATACTGCAACAAAATAAAATTGAAAAACTATTAATAGTTGATGATCAATACAAATTAAGAGGTTTAATTACTTTTAGAGATATAACCAAAGTAACTCAAAAACCCATAGCCAACAAAGATAGTTTTGGAAGATTACGCGTTGCAGCTGCACTAGGCGTTACTGGAGACGCTGTAGATAGAGCAGAAGCTTTGGTTAATGCTGGTGTAGATGCAGTAATTATTGATACGGCTCACGGACATACCAAAGGCGTTGTGACTGTTTTAAAAGCTGTAAAAAAATCATTTCCAAAGTTAGATGTAGTTGTTGGTAATATAGCAACAGCTGAGGCTGCAAAATATTTGGTAACAGCAGGAGCAGATGCAGTGAAAGTTGGAATAGGACCCGGTTCTATATGTACAACTAGAGTTGTTGCAGGTGTTGGATTTCCTCAATTTTCTGCGGTATTAGAAGTTGCAGAAGCAATCAAAGGTTCTGGAGTACCAGTAATTGCTGATGGAGGAATACGTTATACAGGAGATATTCCAAAGGCCATCGCGGCTGGAGCAGATTGTGTAATGTTAGGATCACTTCTAGCAGGAACAAAAGAATCTCCAGGAGAAACCATTATTTACGAAGGAAGAAAATTTAAATCTTATCGAGGTATGGGTTCTGTAGAAGCCATGAAGCAAGGTTCTAAAGATCGCTATTTCCAAGATGTAGAAGATGATATAAAGAAATTAGTTCCAGAAGGAATTGTTGGAAGAGTTCCTTACAAAGGAGATTTAGATGAAAGCATTCATCAATTTATTGGAGGCTTACGAGCAGGAATGGGATATTGTGGTTCTAAAGATATAGAGACACTAAAAAGTACTGGTAAGTTTGTAAGAATAACGGCTTCTGGTATCAATGAGAGTCACCCCCATGATGTAGCTATTACCAAAGAAGCTCCAAATTACAGTAGAA
>CAZAIL010000044.1:0-14675 GCA_964485155.1 uncultured Flavobacterium sp. | reverse complement strand
TCAGGAACTTTATTAAAAGGATCAAAAGCTTTTGGTTGCTCAGAATTTAATAAGACTTGTAATTTTGTGATGCCTTTTGAATTCTTAGGAAAGAAGATTTCAGAAAATCAATTACTTCGTTTGTTAGAGAAAAAATCTACTACCAATTTAAAAGGATTTAATACTGAAACTGGAAAAGTTGAAGGATTAGTTCGATTTGATACAGCATTTACATTTACCTTAGAACCAAAGAAAATGCTGGCACAAACCTCCGATACCATTTCTTGTCCAAAATGTAAGAAAGGAACAGTAATTAAAGGTAAAAACGCCTACGGATGCTCCAATTACAACAAAGGCTGTGATTTTATTTTTAGCTTTGATAACATCAAAAAAATTGCCAATGGAAAAGCATTGACAAAAGAAACTGTTTTGAAAATTATATCAAGCTAATCAATCATTGTTTTTAAATACAAGTTTTCAACTTTTGCTCTAGCCCATGGTGTTGTTCTTAAGAACTTTAAACTAGATTTATAAGTAGGGTTGTTCTTGAAAGCGTTTATATTTAGAATATTACCTAATTCTTCCCAGCCATATTCTAGATATAATTGTTCTAACATAGTCGCTAATTTTATACCGTGTAACGGATTATTTGGTTGATCTTTACTCATAAATACTTTCTATTTCATCTGAACTAATTATTGAATACTTCTTAGTGCCATTTGCTAACAGCAACATACAAGTTGCAATTTTCTCAGGATTAATCATCCTGTATTTTTTTAAATCCCCAATAAGTATGGGATTTAAAAATGTCATTACTATTTTACCAATGTATTCTCCAAATCTAAATTCGTTGCGCTTACCTCCTATTAAAGAGGGTCTTAACAAATAGGTTCTCTGTATTTTTTGTTTTAAAACATCACGCTCCATTTCTCCTTTTATTCTATTGTAAAAAATAGTACTAGATGCATCTGCTCCCATAGAGGAAATAACTAGAAATTGTTGAATTCTATTTTCTTTTGCTAATCTTGCTGCCATCAAAGGGATGCCATAATCTATTGTTTTATAAACAAATTTATCCTTTGTTTTAGCCTTTGTTGTGCCAATACAACAAAACACCTCATCAGCTATAAAATCATTTTTGTGATTTTGTAACTCCAACAAATCTATTATGAATTCTTTAATTTTTTTTGAATTATTGTTAACAGAGCTTCTAGAAAAGAGCTTAATTGTATCGTATCTATCATCAGCAATTAACTTATTTAAAAGTAAGCCTCCTGTAAGACCTGTAGCACCTATGATGATGGCTGTTTTTGACATTATTTATCTAAATTTGGTAAAATAAAGGCATATGAGTTACTAGTTTTAAATTAACAGAGACTCTTCCATTTAATTTTCTTTGCTACTTTGTTCATAAATCTGTACTGCCTTTTAAGAGCAAATCTATTCAATTTTAATTAACTTAGCGGCTATAATATACCCTATTAATAATGAAAAATCTTATTGCTTTATTTTTGATTTCCCTTACTTATTTTAGTGGGTTTGCCCAACAATCTAATTTCTCAAAGCAAGATACACTTAGAGGAAGTATTACCCGCGAAAGAATATGGTGGAATTTACTTCACTATAATTTAGATTTTAAGGTAGATCCTGCTAGTAAAAGCATAGAAGGAAGCAATATCATTCGCTATAAAGTGTTAAGCGAAAATCAATTGATGCAAATCGATTTACAACCTCCAATGAAAATCACTTCGGTTTTACAAAACAACAAATATTTAGAATACATACGCGATGGAAATGTCTATTACATTACATTAAAGAGAGTACAAGAAGTCGGTGATGAAAATAAAATCAAAATAGAGTTTAAAGGCGCTCCAAAGGTTAGTAACAATCCACCTTGGGATGATGGTTTTACTTGGAGCAAAGACAAAAATGAAAATGATTTTATAGCTACTTCTTGTCAAGGAGGAGGCGCCAGTATTTGGTGGCCATGCAAAGATCACATGTATGATGAACCAGATGAAGGTATTGAGTTAAGCATTACTGCTCCTAAGCATTTAATGGGTGTTGCCAATGGCAGACTCATTAATACAAAAGAAAACTCGAATAATACAAAAACACATACCTGGGAAGTTTTAAATCCAATTAATAATTATGGAGTGAATATAAATATTGGCGATTATGTTCATTTTTCTGAAAAGTACGAAGGAAAAAAAGGCAAGTTAGACTGTGATTATTATGTACTATCGTACAATCTTGAAAAGGCAAAAAAACAATTCGCAGATGCTACTAGAACACTTGAAGCATTTGAACATTGGTTTGGGCCTTATCCTTTTTACGAAGATAGTTTCAAATTAGTTGAAGTTCCTTATTTAGGAATGGAACACCAAAGCTCTGTTACTTATGGTAATGGATATCAAAATGGCTACAGAGGTCGTGATTTAAGTGGTACAGGTTGGGGACTGAAATTTGACTTTATTATTGTACATGAAAGTGGTCACGAATGGTTTGCAAATAGTATTACCAACATTGATATGGCAGATATGTGGATACATGAGAGTTTTACGGCCTATTCAGAAAGTTTATTTTTGGATTATCATTTTGGAACAGAAGCTAGTAATGCATATGTGATTGGTACACGTAAAAGCATTAAAAATGATCGTCCAATTATCGGATATTATGATGTAAACAATAGCGGATCTAGTGACATGTATTATAAAGGATCTAACATGTTACATACACTTCGTCAAATTATTGATAATGATGAAAAGTGGCGTACTATTTTACTAGAGTTAAATAAAGAGTTCTATCATAAAAACGTGAACACAAAGCAAATAGAAAACTATTTAAACACTCACATTAAAATTGATTTGGAGTCTTTTTTTGAACAATACTTAAGAACCACTAAAATACCTATCTTAGAGTATAAAATAAAAAACAACCATCTAACCTATAAATGGTCTAATATTGTTGATGGTTTTTCAATTCCCATTAAAGTATTTATCAACTCTAACGAGCAATTGATTACACCTTCAAAAGTTTGGAAGAAATTACAATTAGATAAAAGTATTACATCTTTTTATGTAGACAAAAACTTTTATGTTGATTTAAAAAACAAGTCGAATTAAATCTTTTTATTTGATAATTAATTGATAATTTCGTCTTTTAAAATCTTAATTCATGATCAAATAATCGAACTTTTATTCATTCAGAAAATGATTGTTTGATATTATAACAAATCAAAAACAAATGAAAAACACAGCATTATCTCATATTCATGAAGCTCTGGGAGCAAAAATGGTTCCTTTTGCAGGATACAATATGCCAGTACAGTATGAAGGAGTAACAGCAGAACATTTAACCGTTAGAAGTGCTGTTGGTGTTTTTGATGTAAGTCATATGGGTGAGTTTTTAGTAGAAGGAACAGAGGCACTAACCTTACTTCAAAAAGTAACGTCTAATGATGTGTCTAAACTAGCAATTGGTGATGCACAGTATTCTTGTTTGCCTAATGATATAGGTGGAATAGTAGATGATTTAATTTGCTATCGTTTAAAAGAACAAACCTACTTACTAGTTGTAAATGCCTCTAATATTGAAAAAGATTGGAATTGGATTCAAAAACACAACCAAACTATTGGTGCAGAATTAAAAGACCTATCTGACAGCTACTCTTTATTAGCAATTCAAGGACCCAAAGCTATTGAAGCAATGCAATCATTAACATCTATTGATTTAGCAGAAATTTCATTTTATACATTTAAAATTGCTGATTTTGCGGGTGCAGAATATGCTATTATTTCAGCAACGGGTTATACAGGTTCTGGTGGGTTTGAAATCTATGTAAAAAATGAGCAAGTAGCCGAAGTTTGGAAACAAGTATTTGTAGCTGGAGATCCTTATGGAATTAAGCCAATTGGCTTAGCTGCCAGAGATACTCTGCGCTTGGAAATGGGCTATTGTTTGTACGGAAATGATATTAATGATACTACTTCTCCTATTGAAGCAGGTTTGGGTTGGATTACAAAATTCACAAAAGACTTTGTAAATTCAGAGAATCTAAAAGCTCAAAAAGAAGCTGGAATCACCAAAAAACTAGTTGCATTTGAATTAACTGAAAGAGGTATTCCAAGACATGATTATAAAATTGTGGATGCTAATGGAAAAGAAATAGGAATTGTAACTTCTGGTACTATGAGCCCGTCTTTAAGTAAAGGTATTGGAATGGGATATGTACCCAAAGAGATTTCAAAACCAGGAAATGAGATTTTTATTCAAGTTCGAAAAAAACAAATCCCTGCAACGATTATAAAATTGCCTTTTTACAAGGGGTAGTTACTACTAAAATAACTAAAAAAGCCTGTTGCATAGCAACAGACTTTTTTTATTTCTAAAATCTTAAAATTATACTTAGTCATTCTTAATATTTAACCTTCGTCTAAACGTTAAATCTAAAATGCATAACATCTCCGTCTTGCACCACGTATTCTTTTCCTTCCACTCTCATTTTACCAGCTTCTTTTACTTTAGCTTCTGTACCATAAGTCACATAGTCTTCATAACTAATAGTTTCTGCTCGAATAAATCCTTTTTCAAAATCGGTATGAATTACTCCAGCTGCTTGTGGCCCTGTAGCTCCAATAGGTATCGTCCAGGCTCTAACCTCCTTTACACCTGCTGTAAAATAGGTTTGAAGATTTAATAATGTGTATGCTGAACGAATTAATCTAGAAACACCTGCCTCTTCAAGCCCAATGTCTTCTAGAAATAATTGTCGCTCTTCATAATCTTCTAATTCTGTAATATCTGCCTCTGTTCCAACAGCTAATACAATAACTTCTGCGTTCTCGTCTTTTACTGCTTCATTTACTTTATCAACATATGCATTTCCTGTAACTGCAGAATTCTCATCTACATTACACACATACAAAACAGGTTTCGCAGTAATAAACTGCAAAGAAGTTACAAATTCTTGTTCTTTCTCATTAAAGTTAATAGCTCTAATAGAAATTCCTTTAAGTAAGGTTTCTTCTACTTTTAGTAGTACTACTAATTCTGCTTGTGCTTCTTTGTTTCCTGTTTTTGCAGTTCTTTTAACACGCTCTAAACGTTTTTGAACTGTTTCTAAGTCTTTTAATTGTAATTCAATATCAATAGTTTCTTTGTCTCTTACAGGATCAATTGAAGTATCTACATGTATAATATTATCATTATCAAAACAACGCAACACATGCAATAAAGCATCTGTCTCACGAATATTTGCTAAAAATTGATTTCCCAAACCCTCTCCTTTACTTGCTCCTTTTACCAAGCCTGCAATATCTACAATTTCTACAGTTGCTGGCAATACTTTTTCAGGATTTACCAACTCTTCTAATTTCTCTAAACGAGTATCTGGTACGTTTACCACTCCAATATTTGGTTCTATCGTACAAAAAGGAAAGTTAGCACTTTGTGCTTTTGCATTCGATAAACAATTAAATAAGGTAGATTTTCCTACGTTGGGTAATCCTACAATTCCGGCTTTCATATACTATATTTTTGAGATTGCAAATATAATTGATTTATCACATAAAAAATCCCGAATAATCGGGATATAAAATGTTCTAATTTTATTGTTTTATTGTTGATGCATGAAATTTTGCTTTCCTAATAATTCTTCTTGCGTTTCAACATTGTTATCATCTGGCACGCAACAATCTACAGGGCATACAGCCGCACACTGTGGTTCTTCATGAAAACCAACACACTCGGTACATTTATCTGCTACTATATAGTAGACCTCATCAGAAATAGGTTCTTGCACGTCATCAGAATTGGCAGATTTTCCGTTGGGTAATACTACATTTCCGGTTAAATTTGTTCCATCAGAAAACTTCCAATCATCAGCACCTTCATAAATGGCTGTATTAGGGCATTCGGGTTCACAAGCCCCGCAATTTATACATTCGTCTGTTATGATGATAGCCATCTTTATTCTCTTTAGTTTGTGTAACTTTGCAATGCAAAAATAAACCCTAAAAAGGTAGCAACCAAAATAAATGAGTAGTATTCAAAATAGAATTGATGCTTTTGCAGCATTAGGTAATTTTTTAAGTCAGTTCTCTTCAAATAAAATTGAAAAAAAAGAGACCATTTTACACAACGAATTATTTTATGATGGTTTTATTCATCAAATTAAATTAGCAGAACAATACAACTCTTGGTTTACCAAAGAGTCTATTCTTTTTTCCATAGAAAACTGGGCTTATGCTCTAACAAAGGAAAATTTAGTTAGCTGGATATCAAAAGAAATTATTAAAGAAAGCACTTCAAGAACTGTGGCCATTGTAATGGCTGGAAACATTCCTTTAGTTGGTTTTCATGATTTTTTATCAGTGTTAATCTCTGGACATTCTGTATTGGTAAAACAATCTTCAAATGACAAACATCTGATACCTTTTTTAGCTAAATATTTAGAATATGCTGAAGAATCATTTAAAGGAAAAATATCATTCACAGAAGAAAAACTAACAGGGTTTGACGCTGTAATAGCAACAGGAAGTACTAATACTACTCGCTATTTTGAGTATTATTTTAAAAACAAACCTTCTATTATTCGTAAAAATAGAAATTCTGTTGCAGTTATTACAGGAACTGAATCTAGTGATGATTTTGAAAACCTAAGTAATGATATTTTTCGTTATTTTGGACTAGGATGCAGAAGCGTTTCTAAATTGTTTGTGCCAAAAAAATATAATTTTGATCAATTCTTTCAGGGTATGTACAATCAACATGAAATTATTAACAATGCAAAATATGCCAACAATTACGATTACAACAAGGCCGTCTACTTAATGAGTGAGTTTTCTATCTTAGAAAATGGATTTTTAATGATTAAAGAAGACGAAAGTTTTGCTTCTCCTATAGCCACTATTTTTTACGAATATTATGACAATCTGAATGATTTAAAAATAAAAATTCATGCAGAATCTGAAAATATACAATGTATTGTAGCCAATAACTTTATTAAAAATGAAGTGAATTTTGGTCAAACACAACACCCAAAATTATGGGACTATGCTGATGGAGTAAATACCATTCAGTTTTTATCTAAAATTTAATTTATAAAGGCATCATATTCATAAATTTTTTGGAAATTTGCCACCTGAAAATAAAGACAAAATGAAAAAACACAACTTTAGTGCCGGACCATGTATCTTACCTGAGGAAGTCTTACAACAAGCCTCAAAAGCAGTCATCGATTTTAATAATGACGATCTTTCGTTACTAGAGATATCTCACAGAAGTAAACCTTTTGTAGCTGTGATGGAGAACGCAAAATCACTTACCTTAGAATTGCTAGGATTAGAAAACAAGGGCTACCAAGTGCTGTTTTTACAAGGAGGAGCCAGTACTCAGTTTTTAATGACTGCCTATAACTTATTAAACAAGAAAGCTGCCTATTTAAATACAGGTACTTGGTCAGATAAAGCGATCAAAGAAGCTAAGTTATTTGGTGAATTAGTTGAAGTTGCTTCTTCAAAAGATAAAAATTTCACCTACATTCCTAAAGGATATGATATTCCTTCAGATGCAGATTATTTTCACTGTACTAGCAATAATACCATATTTGGAACCCAAATTAAAGATTTTCCAACACTAGAGATTCCTCTAATTTGCGATATGAGTTCTGATATTTTTTCACGTCAATTAGATTTTTCAAAATTTGAATTAATTTATGCAGGAGCTCAAAAAAATATGGGACCAGCTGGTACCACAGTTATTATTATAAAAGAAGATATTTTAGGAAAAGTAGAACGAACAATCCCTTCTATGTTAAACTATAAAGTACATATAGGAAAAGATAGTATGTTTAATACTCCAGCAGTATTTCCAATCTATGTTTCTATGTTAACATTAGAATGGCTAAAAGAGTTGGGTGGTATACCTTTCATTGAAAAAGTAAATGAAAAGAAAGCCGACTTGTTATACGGAGAAATTGACAGAAATCCATTATTTTCTGGTGTAGTGGCAAAAGAAGATAGAAGTATTATGAATGCTACGTTCTCGTTACAAGACATCGCCTTAACAAAACGTTTTGATATGCTCTGGAAGGAAGCAAGAATTAACGGATTAAATGGTCATAGAAGTGTTGGTGGCTACAGAGCGAGCATGTACAATGCCTTGCCATTATTTAGTGTTCAGGCATTGGTAGATACCATGCAAGAATTAGAAAGAAAAGCATAATTAAAAGACAACCGCTATTGCGGAAACTAAAGATGAAAATATTAGCAAACGACGGAATTTCACAAAGTGGAATTGACGCGCTACAACAAGGCGGATTTGAAGTAATTACTACAAAAGTTGCTCAAGTACAATTAGAAAAATTTATTAACGAGCATCAAATAGATGCCATATTGGTAAGAAGTGCTACACAGGTAAGACAAGAATTAATAGATGCCTGTCCTAGTATTAAATTAATAGGGCGTGGTGGTGTTGGTATGGATAATATTGATGTTGATTATGCAAAAGACCAAGGCTTGCATGTCATTAATACACCAGCTGCCTCTTCTAGTTCTGTAGCAGAATTGGTTTTTGCTCACCTCTTTGGAATGGTTCGTTTCTTACACCAATCAAATAGAGAAATGCCTTTAGAAGGAGATTCACGTTTTAAAGATTTAAAAAAAGCATATGCTTCAGGTTCTGAACTTAGAGGAAAAAAAATTGGCATCATAGGTTTTGGTAGAATAGGTCAAGAAGTTGCTAAAATTGCCTTAGGCCTAGGTATGGAAGTTATTGCCAATGATCACTTTACAGAAAGTGCTCCTATTACTATAGAATTTTTTAATGGCCAGCGTATTACCATTCCTGTAGAAACAACAGATTTAGATACTTTATTAAAAGATAGCGACTTTATTAGTTTGCATGTTCCTGTTCAAGACAGTTATGTTATCGGCGAAAAAGAAATTGAAAAGATGAAAACAGGAGTTGGAATTGTAAATGCTGCAAGAGGTGGTGTTATTGATGAGATGGCGTTAATTAATGCTATTGAAACTAAAAAGATAAAGTTTGCAGGATTGGATGTCTTTGAAAAAGAACCCGCTCCTGAAATTCAGTTATTAATGAATCCAGAATTGTCTCTAACTCCTCATATTGGTGCTGCTACAATAGAAGCACAAGATAGAATAGGAACAGAATTAGCAACACAAATCATCTCATTATTAAAAGCATAATAGATTATTTAGCACATAATTAAGTTTAATTGATTGTGTTTTTAAGTAATTTGTTTTTAAAATTAACAGTAGTAATGGCCATTGTAAAACCTTTTAAAGCAGTAAGACCTAGCAGAGATAAAGTAGCCTTAGTTTCATCTAAATCTTACGAAGCTTATACTCCAGCAGAATTAGGAGCCAAACTAGATTTTAATCCGTTTACATTTTTACACATCATACATCCAGGATACAAACATCCTCAAGAAATATCTAGTGACCAACGTTTTCAAATGGTGCATGATAGCTACAAAGAATTTAAAGAGAACGGTATCTTTATTAAAGAAGACTCTGCTTCATTTTATGTGTATGAAAGCTCTGATTCTCGTAACTCGTTTTGTGGAATAATTGCCGCAACAGCAGTAGATGATTATACCAATGGACTCATAAAAAAACATGAAGGGACAATAAAAAAAAGAGAGCAATTATTTGAAACCTATTTAAAAGCTACTGGATTTAACGCTGAACCTGTTTTATTAATGTATGAAGATGATGTGGATTTTGATGATTTACTTCTTACAATAAAAAAAGAAAGACCAGAATATGAATTTTCAACAACTGATAAAAGGCTGCATCGTTTGTGGCTAGTTCAAGATTCTGAAAATATAGAAAAAATCACTTCTTTTTTTGACAAAAAAGATACGCTATACATTGCTGATGGGCATCATAGAAGTGCCTCCTCTGCCCTATTAAAAAAGGACTTGCATGCAGAAAACATAGATCATAAAGGAACAGAAAACTATAATTATTTTATGAGTTATTTGATTCCAGAATCTAATTTAAAAATTTCAGAATTTAACCGTTTTATAAAAGACTTAAACGGCTATACTGATGAAGAGTTCTTCTCTAAATTAGAAACAAGTTTCATCATAAAAAACCATGGCTCTAATTTTAAAACTCCTACTAAAAAACATCAGTTTAGCATGTATTTAAATGGTGATTTTTTTACATTACAACTTAAAGATTATGTCTATAATTACTCTGATGCGCTAAGTAAATTAGATACAGAGATTTTGTACAGAACCATCTTACAACCAATCTTAGGGATAGAAGACTTAAAGAACAATAATCGCATAGGTTACACTAACAATAAACTAGACATCCTATCCCTAAAATCTAATGTAGACAATGGTTCTTACAAGGTTGGTTTTGGTATGTTGCCAATTACAATAGATGAAATGAAAGAAATTGCAGATTCAAAATTAATAATGCCGCCAAAAACTAGCTATATTGAACCTAAATTAAGAAGTGGGCTAACCATGTATGAATTTTAATTATGAAGTATATAAAAGATAATTTAGAAAAAATAAAAGCATCAATCTCAGAAGATATTGTTTTGGTGGCAGTTTCTAAAACCAAACCAATTGCAGATCTACAGGAAGCTTATGATGCTGGTCAGAGAGTTTTTGGAGAAAACAAAATACAAGAAATGGTTGCTAAGTATGACGCCTTACCAAAAGATATTAAATGGCATATGATTGGGCATCTACAAAGTAATAAGGTGAAATACATGGCTCATTTTGTTGATTTAATTCATGGTGTAGACAGTTTTAAAACATTAAAAGAAATTAACAAGCAAGCTAAAAAGCACAACAGAATTATCAGTTGTTTATTGCAGGTAAGAATTGCAAAAGAGGAAACAAAGTTTGGCTTACCATATGAAGAAATTTCAACTATTTTAAATGCTGAGGAGTTAAAAAACCTCACAAACATAAACATTGCTGGTTTCATGGGAATGGCAACATTTACCTCAGACGAGACTATTTTAGATGAAGAGTTTTCATCATTAAAAGCTTTTTTTGACCAAAACAAACCTCAGCACCCAAGTATTAAAATACTCTCAATGGGTATGAGTGGAGATTATAACATAGGCATTAGAAACGGTAGCACTATGATTAGAGTAGGTAGCTCTATATTTGGTGCTAGAAATTATATAGCATAAGATTTGTACGCAATTTTAGACATAGAAACAACTGGAGGAAAATTTAATGAAGAAGGCATTACAGAAATTGCCATTTATAAATTTGATGGACATACTACCGTAGACCAATTCGTAAGCCTTGTAAATCCTGAAAAACCAATTCAAGAATTTGTTGTAAAACTTACGGGTATTAACAACAAAATGCTTAGAAATGCTCCTAAGTTTTTTGAAGTTGCCAAACGCATCGTTGAAATCACAAAAGAAGTAACCTTAGTGGCTCATAATGCTGAATTTGACGCCAGAATATTAAAAACAGAATTTGATAGATTGGGGTTTGACTACCAGAGAAATTCTATTTGTACTGTAGAATTGAGTAGAAAATTAATTCCTGATGAAAATTCATATAGTCTAGGTAAATTATGTAAATCACTTGGTATTCCAATGAGCGATAGACATCGAGCTTCTGGAGATGCATTAGCAACTGTTCAATTGTTTAAATTGCTATTAGATAAAGACAGTAATAAAGAAATTGTACAAAACTCTATTAAATACTTTGACAATAGAGATGTAAAAGATAAAATGAATACCATTTTAGATGCCATCCCAGATAAAATGGGTATCTATTATATACACAATGTAGATGGTAAGGTTATTTTTATTGGAAGAGGACACAACCTAAAATCTGAGGTTACCAAACTTTTTCTCAAACAAAGTAAACGCGCTATAAAAATTCAAGAAAGAGTAGATACAGTTACCTACCAATTTACTGGAAATGAATTATTTAATAGATTAAAATACTATCTAGAATTAGAAACCTTGCAACCAAAATATAATTTCAATAAGAAGAAGAAATTAAGAGATCAGCACTTTGCTCATCCAGACTTTATTATTCAACTAAAGGGGCGAGAAATAGATGAAAATGCTCTTATTTTAGTTGAAAAAGATGAAGTTATTGGCTATGGCTACACAAATTTATCTTTTCAAGAATCACAAATAGCAATTTTAAAATCTGTACTTACCCCTATTGAGCACAAAGAATTAGCAAAAACTATTGTTAAAAATTATTTGAAAAATAATACAGTTTCAAAAATAAAACGATTTTGAAATTTCGTTAAAAATAATGTCAATATGACAAATGATTACTATAATAGTAGATATTATATCTCACAAGGAAAATTAATTTATACTATCTTGTAACCCTAATATCATTTTTTGAACACAACACCTAAAAATAAAACATCCTTAAAACACCGAATTCATGAAGTAATTTATGAAGCAGACACAAAAGCAGGAAAACTTTTTGATGTAATCTTACTCATTGCCATTCTAGCTAGTATTTTATTTGTAATGCTAGAAAGCGTAGAAAGTATTAATGATACCTATGGTACCTTTTTAAACATTGGAGAATGGGTAATTACTATTTTATTTTCAATAGAATATATTCTACGTATTATTTCTGTTAAAAAACCATGGAATTATATTTTTAGCTTCTATGGGATAATAGATCTCTTATCAACCATTCCAAAATATGTCTCTCTAATTTTTATTGGAAGTCATAATCTAGCTGCATTAAGAGCTCTTAGACTTCTTAGAGTTTTTAGAATATTAAAAATAACACGTTATATTGGTGAATCTAATAAGCTACTTTTAGCCCTACGGTCTAGTAGAGCAAAAATTGCTGTTTTCTTATTTTTTGTGTTAATTCTATGTATTATTTTAGGAACCATCATGTATATGGTCGAGGGTTCTGAAAATGGTTTTACGAGTATTCCAACCAGCGTATATTGGGCAATTGTAACATTAACAACTGTGGGGTATGGAGATATTGCTCCTGGAACCCCATTAGGACAGTTAATAGCTAGTGCTATTATGATTTTAGGTTATGCTATTATTGCAATTCCTACAGGAATTGTTGGTGCTGAAATTATGAAATCAACAATTCCTACAAACACACAAGGTTGTCCAAATTGTATGCGAGACACACATCAAGATGGTGCTGAATTTTGTTATCATTGTGGTGACAAACTAAATGAATAAGGTGTAAAATGACTTCTCAAAACAAAACATTAATCACCATCGTGGGGCCTACTGCTATAGGCAAAACCTCCTTAAGTATTTTACTGGCTAAATACTTTAATACAGAAATAATTTCTTGCGATTCTAGACAATTTTTTAAAGAAATGACCATAGGTACTGCTGTGCCAAGTAGAAAAGAATTAGAAGCAGCGATTCATCATTTTATTCAGGATAGAAGTATTTTTGAGGACTATAATGTTGGATCATTTGAAAGGGATGCTTTACAAACTTTAGAGAAACTATTTCAAAAACATGACGTTGTTATTATGGTTGGAGGAAGTGGCTTGTATGTTCAAGCGGTTTTAAAAGGTCTTGATGATTTTCCAAAAGTTGACCCTTCTATAAGAATACGTTTAAACCATGTTCTTGAAACTGAAGGAATGATTTCTTTGCAACAGCAACTCAAAGAATTAGATTTACAAACATACAATACTATTAAGCTAGACAATCCTCAAAGGGTTATAAGAGCACTAGAAATCTGTATAGGAACAGAACTCCCTTATTCTAGTTTTACTGGAAAAACCAAAGAAAAAAGAAATTTTAACTCAATTACTGTTGGTTTACATGCAGATCGTCAAAAAATCTATGATAGAATAAATTATAGAGTTGATTTAATGATAGAAAATGGATTGCTAGAGGAAGCTAAACAATTATACGCTCATAGAAACTTAAATGCATTACAAACAGTTGGTTATAAAGAATTGTTTTCTTTTTTTAATGGAGAAATCACCAAAGAATTTGCCATAGAAGAAATAAAAAAGAACACCAGAAGATTTGCTAAAAGACAATTAACTTGGTTTCGAAAAGATACAGACATCTTATGGTTTGATTTTGAAGAAGATCCAGAAAATATCATAAGATCAATAAAAGCTGTTATTTAACGATTTTTAAAGAGTATAATATTTTTAAAAGTCGATCACTTTTTTATCTTTGCATAAATTATACAAACAAATGAAAAGTAAAATATTAGTAGTTGTTCTTTGTTTTGCAAGTTTTTTTGCAAACGGACAAACCAAGGTTGGAACTATAAATTCTGAATTCATAGTTGGATTAATGCCAGAGGCTAAAAATGTTCTAAGTAAGTTAAATGTATACGCTGCAAGATTAGACTCTTCTTATCAAGTCAAATTATCCGAATACAATTCAAAAGTAACTGCATTTCAAAAACTAGATCCTAGCCTTTCGGATAACTTTAAAAAGATTAAAGTTCAAGAGATCAATGAATTGGAGCAAGACTTACAAAAAAGTCAGCAAAATGGAAATAGCTTAATCAGTCTCAAAAAAGATCAATTAATGAATCCATTGTATCAAATTTTAGGCGAAGCTATTACTGAAATTGCTAAAGCTGAAGGGTTTACACAAGTATTAACTTCCTCTGGTAATGAGTTTGCATATATAGACGAAGCATTTGATATTACAGAAAAAGTAATGGCAAAATTAGGTGTAAAAAT
>CAZAIL010000043.1:5281-15342 GCA_964485155.1 uncultured Flavobacterium sp. | reverse complement strand
GACTGTATTCTGCTGCTGAGCTAAATGGTGTAGAGTTACAGTTTTGTATCCAATGAGTAGGAGGGTTCTTAACAAAAATATTGTCTTCTAAATTGTGTAAGCCTTTCCAGTCTGTAGCCGGATTGCTTCCATCTACAGGTTTTGTGTAATCAAATTTTTCATTTCTTTTAGGAATAAAATTTCCATGGTAGTAGGCAATTGTTCCATCTGCATCTGCATATACAGTATTGTTAGAAGAATTGGTTCTAATATCCATCATCTTGTAAAACTCATCATGATTGGAGTTTTTAGTTCTCGTGAACGATTGTTCCAATGCTTTTATAGGGCTCCACATTAGAGCAGTTGCCACCCACTTTTCACCTTCGGCATGTGTAATGGGTCCGTGGTGTGTTCTATACATGGTAAAATCCTTTGAAGATATTCCCTTGTCTGTTGTATAGTTTAATGAAACTTTTACAGAATCTACTGGAAGCAATTCTTTTCCATATTGATACTGAATTCCTGCATCACTTTTTATAATAGTCTCTGTAAATTCGTCTATAATATCAGTTCCTGTTGAGGTATGCATCCAGCCAGTTTTTTCATTAAAGCCTTGGTAGATGAAAAACTGACCCCAGGTTGTAGCTCCATACGCATCTAATCCTTCTTCACTAACAACATGAGATTCTCCTCTGAAGAAAAAAGAGGTGTGAGGATTTATTAATAACATGGCATTTCCAGAGGCTGTTTTTTCTCCACCAATAGCAAAACCATTAGATCCTCTTGGTTCATTATCTTTTAATCTAATTAAGCCATCTGAAATAGCTAATTTCTCAGAGCTAGGTTGATGTTCGTAAAAATCTCTTATTTTTTTAGTAGACACTCTTTCTATATCTCCTCCAATAGAACCTTCACTAAAATACATAGGCATCCAAGGTTCAAAATGAGTGATTAATTTAGGAGTCACTTCAGGGTTCTTTTTTAAATAAAAGTTAATGCCATCTGCAAACGCAACACAAAGTTTTTGAAGCCATTTAGGGCTTTTTTCGTAATTTATAATTGCTTCTTCTTTGGTCATGTATAAGTTGGCTCTTAAATCACTATAGATGGCTTCTTTTCCTTCTACCTCAGCCAAACGACCAATTGCCCAAATGTAATTTCGTTCTACACGATTAAAATCATCTTCACATTGAGCATATAACATTCCAAATACAGCATCGGCATCTGTTTTTCCATAAACATGAGGAATACCAAAGTCATCTCGTATAATTTCTATATTCTTGGCTCTGTGGTTCCATCGTTCTTGTTCGTTTAGAGAGCTTATGTTTGTTTCTGAAGTTGAACAACTAATCGCTAAAGTGAAAAAGACTAATAAAATAATTTTATTCATGATAGTAAGCTTAAAAAAAATGAATTAGCAAGGTAAAGCATAATGAAAAGCTAACCTAAACAAATGTATCTTTGCCTAAAATTTATCAATAAAAGAAAAAACAGCGTGTAAATGAAAAATTATATTGCCGAATTTATTGGAACCTTTGCAATGGTTTTTTGTGGAACAGGAGCCATGACAATTAATGAAGTAACTGGTGGAGATGTTACTCATGTTGGAATTGGAATTACTTGGGGATTAATAGTAATGGCTATGATTTACGCTTTCGGAGAAATTTCAGGAGCACATTTTAATCCTGCAGTATCTATTGCATTTGCCTATGCAAAGAAGTTTTCTTGGAAAGAAGTACCAACGTATATTTTTTTTCAAATAGCAGGTGCTTTTGCAGCAAGTTTACTTTTAATGTGGTTATTTCCTAAAAGTGAATTATTGGGTGCTACAATTCCTTCTGTTGATGTTTGGAGAGCTTTTGTATTAGAATTGATACTTACATTTTTTTTGATGGTGGTTATCATTAATGTTTCTACAGGAAGCAAAGAGGTAGGAATGATGGCTGGTATTGCAATTGGTGGGGTGGTGTTGTTAGAAGCTCTATTTGCTGGACCTATTACCAATGCCTCAATGAATCCTGCACGTTCTTTAGCACCAAATATTGTTTCTGGAAATATTGAAGGAATATGGCTATACATACTAGCACCTATTATAGGAGCATTACTAGCGGTGGTTAGTTGCAAATTCGTAAAGCATGAAAATTGTTGTGATGAAGAATGTTAGCATACTTGGTTGTGGTTGGTTAGGAAAACCAATGGCAGTTTCTTTACTAAGAGAAGGCTTTTCTGTGAAAGGATCTACAACATCAGAAATTAAAATTCAAGAATTAGAAGCTTTAGAGATTGAAGCCCATTTGATTGATATTACAGAATTTGAAGAATTTGATTTATTTTTAGCTTCAGATATTCTTCTAATAGCTATAACATCTAAAGATATTGATGCTTATGAACGTTTAATTCAACAACTAGAACTTTCGTCTATTCAAAAAGTCATCTTCATCAGCGCTACTTCTGTATATCCAGTTTCAAATTCAGTGGTTTCTGAAGAAACAAAAACAATGAATACTCCTTTGTCAGTGATAGAAAGTCTCTTCAGAGAAAATACTTATTTTGAAACAACTATCATTCGTTTTGCTGGGTTGTTTGGGCCTGGAAGACATCCAGGCAGTTGGTTTAAAAATGGGAAAACAATACCACAACCTAACGGGTTTGTGAATATGATACATCAAGAAGATTGTATTGAAATTATTCATGAAATCATTGATCAAAATTGCTGGAATACAACTTTTAATGCTTGCTCTAACGATCATCCAACTAGAAAAGAGTTTTATACAAATGCCAGAAAAAGCTTGAATTTTAACCCTCCAATATTTGAAGAAAACTCACAACTGAGATATAAAATAATAAGTTCTAAAAAGCTACAAGAAGTCTTGGGTTATCAGATTATTCATGATAATTTGTTAGAAATTTAGACTTTATAGAATTGTGATTTCGAGTATAGCTCTATTAGCTCAGCATGTCATCTCAGTCACAGATATATTTAGTCATTAAGTCTTTTGAAAGCTTAGTAAGTCTTTAGAATCATCATTGAAGCTCTCGAAATGATATTAATAATACTATCTAAGAATAGGTTCTTTTCCTTAAATATTGAAATACAAAACCAAAAGTCATTAAAATCAATAGAGGTAAAATAATGTTTACAAACTGCCAGAAAGTTCTTTCTTGATAGGCTCTCTCTTTATCTAATAGATTAATTTGTATGTTTTTATTTCTCAATTCTATTAAGCCACTATCATCTAATAAATAATCTATTGCATTTAATAAAAATTCTTTATTACCAAATTGCTCTCCAGTCCATTTGTCTTGAGCTAAATCAAAAGGTTTTCCTTTTTGTAATTGATTCCTTCCAATATCCCCATCAGAAATAACTATCATTTTATTGAAGGTACTTTTTTTACTGAATTTTTTGATGTCAAATGGTTTTACTCTGTTAGCGTACATGGAATTAAAATTACCCTCAATTAATAAACTAAATATTTGAAAGCCTGACGAATATTTTTCTTCTTTGGGTTCTATAGCAATACTTTCTAATTCTATAATAGCTGGAGTTCCTGTTTTTCTGGTCAACATAGAACTCATTAATAAAACGGTCTTTTTTAAACTGTTTTGTAAGGTGTCTATTTGATTTGCAAATCGCAATCTAACAGGAGCTATGTTTTTTGATGTAGCGTGATTTGGATTTCCAGAAACCAGTGGATGATAAAACCAGTTTAAATTTTGAAACTGTGGTTTGTTACCAATATTTCCAGTAGCCAGAGGAATTTTTGCAGCATATAAATCTTGAATTAGTGTTGCATTAACCCTCAAGCCGTAAGAGAAGAAAAAATCGGTCAAATTAAGATCTCTCGGATAGGCTAACATTTTGCCGTCTTTGTATAAACTATCTGTATCTGCTTGAACATTTTCGAACATCCATAATGTTTTTCCACCGTTCATAATATACTGATCTAGCACTAACTTTTCCTTTTCTGTGAAAGATTTTGTTGGTTTTGCAATAATAGCAAGATTAAATTGTTGAAAATCTTGTAAGCTTTTTAGCGAATTGTTTTCTACAGAATCTAAGGTAAATTTTGCCAATTTATGTTTTTTTGATACTTCGCTCAAAAAAGAATACAACTGTATGTCTGATAATTCACCATTTCCAGAGAGTACAGCAACTTTTTTTTGTTTTTCTTCTTGGAGTTTATAGATAGCATTACTAAAAGAAAACTCTAAATTTGCTACAGCATTTTCCAGTTGATCTTCTTGAGATTGTGCCGCTCCATTAGGAAGTAAAGAAATAATACTGCTTTTCTTCTTGTATATGATTTCTGCCCAAGGAAAAATAATAGCATTAGATAATTTCCCATCTTCTCTTACAGTTAACTGACTAGGGGTCATTCCTGCTTTAATTAATCGCTCTCTCTGATTGTCTGGACGTACAAACTGAATTTTAATAGAAGAGTTTTTAGCACTTAATTCTTCTAAAAACTGTCTAGTTTCTATTTGTAAGCGTTTAAATTCTGAAGGAAAATCGCCTTCTAAATAGACTTTTATAATAAGTTGTTTGTCGATATTATTAATAATATCTTTTGTGACTGTTGCTAGTGTATATCGATTGTCTGTTGTTAAATCAACTCTATTATACAAACGCTGACTCACAATATTTAGTACTATCAATGCAGTAAATAGATATATACTATGTTTTAACTTTTTAATCATTCGTCAATTTTTGTTTGGTGATGAATAAAAAGAAAACAATAATACTTAAGAAATAAAAGACATCTCTGGTATCTAGTACACCTCTACTTATGCTCTTAAAATGTTCGTTCATTCCAAATAATTTTAAAGTATAAGAGTAGTTTCCAAATAAATTAGAAACGGCATCAAATCCATAGTAAAAAAAGAAGACGATGAAAACAGCTAACAAGAAAGCAACAATTTGATTTTTAGAAATAGAAGAGGTAAAAACACCAATAGAAGCATATGAACTAGCTAATAAAAGCAAACCAACATAAGAACCAATGGTACTTCCATAATCTATATTCCCAATCGGATTGCCTAATTGATTCACTGTATATACATATATATAGGTTGGAATGATAGCAATGATAATTAATAATAACACAGCAAAAAATTTACCGAGAACAATCTGAGAATTCGTGATGGGCCTTGTTTTTAAAATTTCGATGGTTCCTGATTGAAATTCATCTGCAAATGTTTTCATAGTAATGGCAGGAACTAGAAATAATAAAACCCACGGCGCTAAATAGAAAAAACTGGTAAGGTCTGCAAAACCAGCATTTAAAATATTAAAATCATCATTAAATACCCATAAAAATAATCCATTCACTAATAAGAAAATTCCAATAACCAAATAGGCAATCGGTGAGGCAAAAAATGAATTGAAATCCTTTTTTAAAATTGCAAGCATTGTGTTGCTGTTTATTTTTTTAATTTAAATATTCTATTGTTCTCAAAACCCTCATCATTTCGTTTAACTTGAAAAACAAATTGATGTTTTTTTAGCAAGATTTTTGAAGCTTCATTGTCTTTATGAGTGAACGCTTCAATGATCTCTAAATTCATTGTACAAAATCCAAAATTAAGAATGGTTTTAAATGATTCATTCATGTATCCTTTGTTATGATAATCTGGATGTAATTCATATCCAATTTCAGCATAAGAAAAGTTGTTGTTAAAGTTTTGATATCCAATGGTGCCAATTACTTGGTTATGTTCTTTTGAAACAATTACCCAAAAGATATTTTTTTTGTTCTTAAATCGTTTGTTTAATTCAGTTATAAATCTAGTGGTTTCTAGAATACTTTGAGGAATTTTTCTAGAAATCAACTCATTAATTTTTCTGTTTGACCTTAAAAGATACATAGATTTAGAATCTTTAGAATTAGGTTGCCTAAGGATGAGTCTTTCTGTAATTAATTCAGGAAATTTATTAAAATTAATTTTTTCCATTAGCTTAAACATACAATTTTGTCAAGACTCCAGGCTTCCGGTTTTGAATTAAATAATATTTTTGTTTTTGACCACACATCTTTAAATAATTCAGAATTCCTGTAATTATTCAAGTCTATCTCTGAATCCCAATAACTATAAGTAAAAAAAACAGATGAGTTTTGTTGGTCTTGGTACAATTCTAATAATTGGCAGCCAGGACTGTTTCGTATAAATTCTTTGTTATCCTCAAAATTAGCAAGGAATTTCTTTACTTGTTCTGGATGAAAACTCATCTTTACAATTCTACTTAACATACACATTTTATATAAATTCTATTGCTACAGTATCTCTGTAGCCTAGTCCTAATAATGTAGAAGCACCACCTACTGTTTTTAAATTACTTCTATAAATGGCAATTTCTAAATAACCAGCAGAATTAAATAATGCTAACTTATTTCCATCAAACTGACGAACATTCGTGGCATCATCTCCAAGTATTTCATTGTACTTGTGAATTATTTTTGTAAATGTATATCTAGCTGCAGAAATTTTAAAATCTCTTCCCTTTCCAATTTCAGTAAATATCTTTTTATTGATGTTACTGATGATATTGCCATAATTATCAATATAAATGACGCCACCTGTAATTATTTTTTGGTCTTGACTCACTTTAGGCTGAATCTCGGTCATCTCTTTATAACTTTTTGTTTCTTTTCCAATAACCGTTAGATTCCCTCCTCTAGAGATAAAACAAGCTACTTGAACAAAAACATCCAATACAGGGAAACTACTTTCTATTCTATCATGAATATTTATTTCTACTACTTTAGTAGGTTTGATATCTTTGGTAATCATACAAATTAATCCATTATCTGGACATACAAAGTAATGATTGTCTATAGCTAAAGCAATATGCTTGTTAGTAGAACTCAATTCAGAGTCTACACCAATAATATGAATAGTTCCATCCGGAAAACTCTTGTAAGAGTTTTTTAAAATATAGGCAGTTTCAGTGATATTAAATGGAGAAATTTGATGTGTTATGTCAACAATTTTTGCGTCAGGTAATTCTGAATAGATGGCTCCTTTTACGGCACCGACAAAATGGTCCTTCGTTCCAAAATCAGTTGTCAACGTAATAATAGGCATTAAAATCTTGCTGTTAATTAAATGTGTAAAAGTTGCTCATAATATTTATACAAAGCTAAACATTTCTAAAAATTTATTCACTATTTTTAATTTGTATTATTTAATATGAACTAATAAAACAAAAACATTTGAACGAACGCATCATTGAGCTTACTGAAATTAATCCAAATGATTTCTTTGGCGCACACAATAGTACCATAGAACAATTAAAAAAATACTTCCCAAAAATTAAAATTGTTGCCCGTGGATCTAAACTGAAAATCTATGGAGAGCCTGAGCTACTAGATGAGTTTGAAAAGCGATTAGAAATGCTTGTAAAGTTTTTCAATCGTTATAATAAGTTAGATGAAAATAGCATAGAGAGAATCTTAACATCTTCCGGAAAAGAAGAAAAGACATTAGGTTCAAAATCAAAAGATATTTTAGTACATGGTGTTAACGGAAAGCATATCAGGCCTCAAACAGAGAATCAACGAAAAATGGTTTCCATGATGCAAAAAAATGATATGTTATTTGCTGTTGGTCCAGCAGGAACAGGTAAAACATATACAGCGGTTGCTCTAGCCGTAAAGGCACTGAAAGAAAAAGAAGTTAGAAAAATTGTTTTAACTAGGCCTGCAGTTGAATCTGGCGAGAATTTAGGTTTTTTACCTGGAGATTTAAAAGAAAAATTAGATCCATATATGCAGCCATTATATGATGCATTAAGAGATATGATTCCACATGAAAAATTAGAATCTTATTTAGAAAAAGGTGTTATTCAGATTGCTCCCCTGGCTTTTATGAGAGCTAGAACTTTAGACAATGCTTTTGTAATTCTTGATGAAGCACAAAATACCACCCATAACCAAATGAAGATGTTTTTAACTAGAATGGGTAAAAATGCAAAATTTGTGATTAATGGAGACCCTGGACAAATAGATTTACCTCGCAAACAGATATCTGGTCTAAAAGAAGCGCTGTTGGCATTAAAAGATATTGAAGGAATTGCTCAAATCTACCTTGACGATAAAGATGTTATTCGTCATAAATTAGTTAAAAGTATTATTACTGCCTATAAAGGCATTGAAACTGATTGATTTTAATTGTCTTTAATTACTTTTGCAACTTTCAACAAATAAGTATGATGAATACCATAAACGAAACCCATTTTCAATTTTCCAATCAAAAATCTGTATACAAAGGCAAAGTAAGAGAGGTTTACAATATTAACGATGATATATTGGTAATGATAGCATCAGATAGATTATCTGCTTTCGATGTAATCATGCCTAGACAGATTCCTTTTAAGGGGCAAATACTGAATCAGATTGCAACTAAAATGATGAAAAAAACTGAAGATTTAGTACCAAACTGGTTACTAGCTAATCCTGATGAAAATGTTGCTGTAGGATATTTATGTGAACCCTTCAAAGTAGAAATGGTTATTCGAGGTTACTTATCAGGCCATGCTGCTAGAGAATATAAAGCTGGTAAAAGAATGTTATGTGGGGTTGCAATGGCAGAGGGGCTAAAAGAGAACAGTCAGTTTCCTTCGCCAATTATTACGCCATCTACCAAAGCAGAAAATGGAGAGCACGATGAAGATATCTCTAGAGAAGAGATTCTTGCAAAAGGAATAGTTTCTGAAAAAGAGTATTTAATTTTAGAGGATTACACAAGAAAATTATTTCAAAGAGGAACAGAAATTGCTGCTGAACGAGGTTTGATATTAGTTGATACAAAATATGAATTTGGTAAAACAAAGGAGGGTGAAATAGTACTTATAGATGAAATTCACACACCAGATTCTTCAAGATATTTTTATCAAGAAGGTTATGAAGAAAGACAAGCGAATGGCGAAAGTCAAAAACAATTATCTAAAGAATTTGTTCGTCAATGGCTCATAGAAAACGGTTTTCAAGGAAAAGATAATGATGTCATTCCTGAAATGACAGATAATAAGATTTTAGAAATATCTGATCGATATATAGAACTATTTGAACAGATAACAGGAGATGTATTTGTAAAAGCCAGTACCTCAAATATTCTTGAGCGAATTGAAAGAAATATAACTTCTTTTTTGTTAAAAAAATAGCTTAGCAACGATGTCATTTTTAATAAATGAGATGTTTTAAAATAGTTACTTTATGAAAGCAGTAACAGTTAAAAAAATAAAAGACGAATTACATCACAGATCTTCTCAAGATTTAGTTGAATTATGTCTTCAGCTATCTAAATTTAAAAAAGAGAATAAAGAATTACTTACGTATTTACTATTTGAGGCTCATGATGAAGAAATGTATATAAAAAGCGTAAAAGAATACATAGTTGATCTTTTTGAAGAGATTAATACAAAGAGTTTTTTCTATATCAGAAAAAGTGTTCGTAAAATTCTAACACTTACTAAAAAGTACATTCGGTATTCGAAGAAAAAAGAAACCGAAGTACAACTATTGCTTCATTTTTGCATTCAACTAAAAAAAATGAAGCCCTCTATTTCAAAAAGTCCTCGTCTACAAAATGTGTACGATAGGCAATTATTAATGATAAAAAAAGCCATTTCTACCCTGCATGAAGATTTACAATATGATTATCAATTAGAACTAGATGACTTGTTATATGAATAAAAAAAAACGCCCATTACTTCAAAACTTACTTCAAGATGGAACTAGTGAAATAGAGAGCTTTCAAAACACTACAATCCGTCCTATTGTGAAAATGCAACATCATTTGTTGTTAATTTCATTTAAAAACTACCTTCAAAAAAGAAAAATAGATTTTGCAAACTATTCTGAAAAGGATAAGTTGAATCAAATTAATTCAATCTTCACAAAGGATTTAGCCTATAAGAATATTAGTCTAGGATTTATTGTAGGTCATTTTTCAATTCAAGAATGTGATTTGTATTTTAAATATTCTTCAGAAATACACAAAAGAATCATTAAAATTATTCATCAACGAATTCAAGACAGTATTTCTGAACTTAAATAAAGTTTAACGCAGAATTTTTTAAA
>CAZAIL010000043.1:0-5181 GCA_964485155.1 uncultured Flavobacterium sp. | reverse complement strand
CAATAAGAACTGCTGTACTTTTTTTTAATTGAATAGGTGACAAGTACTGATTGCCAATTCTGCTGCCAATAAAACCACCTATAAAAACGGTTACTAAGAGTAGAAGTGTGAGGTTCCAGTTTATATAAAAATTAGGATTAAAAGATTGCCCCAAAATACCACTCATTGAATTCAGTAAAATAAATAGACTTGCAGTAGCGGCAATTCTTTTAGGAGAATCCCATTGTCTAATGTGTAATAATGGAGCTAAAAAAATTCCACCACCAACTCCTACCATTCCAGAAATAAAACCAATAACACCAGCATAACTAGTGTTTTTAGAAAAAGTAAAAACAGATGCAGCTATGTGACTTGAAATAATTTTTTTTGAAAACCACATCGTCATCGCAGCAATTAATAGTGTACATCCTAACAGAATAAAAAAGAAGTGTTCGCTTATTTGTATAAAACCTCCAACAAAAGCTAAGGGTATGCTAAAAACTATCATTGGAATTACTTTTTTCCAGTCATATAGTTTTTGCCTCTGAAAATAACACACATTTAGACCTACTACAACAATGTTACACAACAAAGAAATAGCTCTAATTTGAGTAAACGCAATTCCAGTTAAAGCTAAAATAGCAAGATAACTAGAGCCTCCGCCAAAACCAACTGAAGAATATAGTATGGCAATCACAAAAAACAATAAAATAATGTGCCAATTACTAATAAGAAGATTCATTAAAATATCTAAATCCATTTAGCGAATATAGTTTTATCTTGTCAAAAACCAATTAATTTGTTAATCTGTCAGTTACTATTCTGTTGGCATGTTAATTGACTAGTTTAAGTGATTTTCAATCCTACCATAACACTATGCAACATTATAAAGAATCTAAAGAAAAGCCAAAAGTAACCATGGCAAAGGCTTTTAAAACTATTATTTGGCCAAGGCGTAACTTAGTTTTTCTTGGCTTATTTCTTATTTTAATTAATAGGTTGTCTGGTTTTGTGCTCCCTTTAAAATCTAAAGATTTGTTAGATGATATTTATCCAAATAAAGATATAGACTCTTTATATCAACTATTATGGGTTGTTGGTTTTGCTTTATTAATACAAGCTATTACCTCATTTTTATTAACTAGAATTTTAAGTGTTCAAGCTCAGTATCTTATTTCAGAGTTAAGAGCTCAAGTTCAAAAGAAAGTACTTTCGTTGCCTATTAGTTTTTTCGATAATACAAAATCTGGTGCCTTAGTTTCTAGAATCATGAGTGATGTAGAGGGTGTTAGAAATTTAATTGGTACTGGTTTGGTGCAATTGGTTGGAGGAATAATTACAGCAATCCTCTCCCTTGTATTACTAATTCAAATCAACCCTTGGATGACATTGTTTGTTTTTTTACCAGTTAGTATTTTTGGAATTATAGCTTTAAAAGCATTTAAATACATTCGCCCAATTTTTAGAAATCGAGGAAAAATTAATGCAGATGTAAAAGGAAGATTAACAGAGACTTTGGCAGGTGTTAGGGTTATAAAGGCTTTTAATGCAGAAGATCAAGAAAATGAAACTTTTGAAAAAGGTGTTGACTTGTTATTTCAGAATGTGAAAAAAAGTTTGACTGCAACTGCTGTTATGACCAGTTCATCTACCTTCTTATTAGGATTAGCCTCTGTTGGAATTATGGGAATAGGCGGTTATTATATGATTGAAGGAGAACTTACCACTGGAGAATTTCTAAAGTTCACCTTGCTTTTAGGCTTTATGATTGCGCCAATAGTTCAGATGAGTAATATTGGAAGTCAGTTAACAGAAGCTTTGGCTGGTTTAGATAGAACGGAAGAGCTTATGAATATGGAAGCAGAAGAAGATGATAAAGCAAGAACTATAGTTATTAAAAAGATACATGGAGACCTCGTTTTTAAAGATGTTTCTTTTTCATATGAAGCAGGAAAAGAGGTATTACACAATATTAACTTTCATGTTCCTGCAGGTTCTGTAACGGCATTGGTTGGCAGTTCTGGTTCTGGAAAATCTACCATTGCTGGTTTGTCTGCTACTTTTTTAAATCCTACTGCAGGAAAAATCACCATAGACAATCAAGACATGTCTAAAGTAAAACTATCTAGTTATAGAAAACATTTAGGCGTTGTTTTACAAGACGAATTTCTGTTTGAAGGATCTATCAGAGATAACATTCTTTTTCCTAGACCAAATGCTACAGAGAGTGAATTGCAAAACGCTGTAAAAGCGGCCTATGTAAATGAGTTTACAGACCGTTTTGAAAATGGTTTAGATACCTTAATTGGTGAAAGAGGCGTAAAGTTATCTGGTGGGCAAAGACAGCGTTTGGCAATTGCTAGAGCTATTTTAGCAGCGCCAAAAATTATTATTTTAGATGAAGCTACCTCTAGTTTAGATACAGAAAGTGAATCTTTAATTCAGAAAAGTTTGTCTGAATTGGTAAAAAATAGAACTACTATTGTTATTGCACACAGATTAAGTACCATTAAGAAAGCAGATCAAATATTAGTAATTGAATCTGGAAATATTGCAGAAAGGGGTACTCATGATGAGTTAATTGAAGCCAAAGGAAGGTATTATGATTTGTATACCTACCAGGCAAAAATTTAATAAGTGGAGGATTTAATTGATATGTTCTAAAGAAAAAGATATTTTATATTTTACTAGAGTCAGATTTAGATCTTAAAAGCTTTGCTGTTTAAAATTTATATTGTCTAGAATACTTTTTAAAACAAATTCGTAGTATTTTTTGTTGGAAGCTATAAAATGGTTGCTTGTTTTAGCATCATTTAAAAGATTAATATAGGTTTCAGTTGTGACTAGCTTTAAATCTTCAACTTCTTCTTTTTGACAAATGAGCTTATCGATGTCTACCTTCAACTCTGCAATAAAGATATGATGAAACTCATTGTCTATAATGCCAGTATCATATTTTTGAAACGATTTAAAAACACCAATCTTAACCAAATCATTTTCATCAACTATCAATCCTATTTCTTCTTTAATTTCTCGCACAGCAGCAGATTTAAAGCTTTCACCAGCATCAATATGTCCAGCAACACTAACATCCCAAAGTAATGGATATATTATTTTTGAAGATGCCCGTTGTTGTAATAGGATACTTCCTTTTGTGGTATAAAACCAAATATGTACTGTAGCATGATACAATCCTGTTTTGTGAACAATAGATTTTAAACAAGTTTTTCCTGTTGCATTGCCTTCAGCATCTAAAATAGCGATAAGTTCATCCATAAAAACTAAATTATCGCAGTTTTAATACATGCTATTAAGAAGTTAAAATCTTCTTTTGTATTGAATACATGACAAGAAAGTCTAATATACTTCCCTCTAAAAGAAATAAAAATTTTTGCTGCAGTTAATTCTTTTTTAAGAGTATTAATATCCAATTTTTCTGGAAGCTTTACGCCAAACAAATGATGTGTTCTATCTTTTGGGTTTTCAATAAAACATCCCATTTTTTGAAGTTCAATAACAGCATCTCGTGTAATATCTTCACAATAGGCTTGTATAGCAATAGGAGTCCATTTTAGAACTTGTTTCAGGGCTGCTATTTGCATTTTTACATAAATAAAACTGGCATGTTCACCAGAAGAATACCTGTTGGCTAAAGGTTTGTAATTAGATTCGTAATTCGTTAAATTAATTAAGTTTTCACTATTTAGCCTGTTAGACCAATTTTCTTCTATAGGAGTTCCATCATCAAAATACGATCCAAAATACCCATATCCACAACCATAAGGTCCAAATAACCATTTATATCCTGCACAAATTAAAGCATCTGGTTTAATTTCTTTTACAGAAAAAGGAAAAGCACCTACAGACTGACTACCGTCTATAACTAATAACGAACTGTGTTTACTTGTTTTTTTACGTATGGCCTTTAAATTAAATAAGGTTCCGCTAGCCCAATGAATATTTCCTAAGCTAACCAGAGCTGTTTTATTGCTAATGGCATTTAAAATTGCTTTATTCCATTGTATGCCTTGGTCTACTTCAGTCTTTGGGCGTTTAACTATTATAATTTTTGCTTCAAATTTTGCAGCTAATTTTTTCCAAACGTAGTAGTTGCTTGGAAATTGTTCTTCAATAAGAAGTATTTCCTCACCTTTATGTAATCTAATGTTGTTAGCAATGGTTGCCATTCCATAAGAAGCAGAAGGGATGTTGGCAATTCTATTATAATCTTCTGCATCAACCAATGCAGCAAATAATTTTTTGAGCTCTTTGATAGGTTCAAAATATGTATCTGTTACAATTTTATAGGGATGACTCTTTTCTAAAACAGCAGAAATTCCAGCTTGTTCAACCGCCTTAAAAGATGGTGATTGACTTGCTATGTTTAAATAATTGATATCCTCAGGAATATCAAAAAGCTGTTTCTGATTTTGTAGCATTATATTTAATCAAAATAAGAAAAAGTTTCATCTCCTTTTATTGTGAGTAAGGTTTCGTAAATTAATTTAATTACGTTCTCTACATCATCTCTATGAACCATTTCAACAGTTGTGTGCATATAACGTAGAGGTAAAGAAATTAAAGCTGAGGCAACACCTCCATTGCTGTAGGCAAAAGCGTCTGTGTCTGTTCCTGTTGCTCTAGATAAGGCAGCTCGTTGAAAAGGAATGTTCTTTTCTTCAGCTGTTTCAGTAATTAAATCTCTAAGCTTTTGTTGAACAGCAGGAGCATAGGCAATAACAGGTCCATCACCGTTTTTTACAGCCCCTTCTTTCTTTTGATCAATCATTGGCGTAGTTGTATCATGTGTAACATCGGTAACTATCGCTAAGTTTGGTTTGATTGTATGTGATATCATCTCAGCACCACGCAATCCAATTTCTTCTTGAACAGAATTTGTAATATATAAACCAAACGGAAGTTCTTTTTTGTTCTCATGGATTAGTCTAGCAACTTCAGCAATCATAAACCCTCCCATTCTATTATCTAAAGCTCTACAAACAAAATTTGATTCGTTCAAAATATGAAACTCATCTGGGTAAGTGATTACGCAACCAACATGAATATCTAATTTTTCTAATTCTTCTTTAGTTTTACAACCACAGTCAATAAATATATTGTCAGGTTTTGGAGTCTCTTCTTTTCCTTTATCTCTTGTGTGAATTGCAGGCCAGCCAAAAACACCTTTTACAATGCCATTTT
>CAZAIL010000042.1:0-15366 GCA_964485155.1 uncultured Flavobacterium sp. | reverse complement strand
ACTAGTGGAGACATAATAAGTCTAACAACAATCGTCATTAAAATAATAATTAATCCAAAGTTTGATAAAAATCCTTTTAAGAAATTAAATACAGGGTAAAAGATCGTTTTGTTTAAAAACCCGAAGATACCCCAACCTAAATCAGCAGTCTCTTTTAAATCAGTTCCTTTAAATTCATCCTTATTACTTAATAAATTATAATCACTTGGCCCATAATACCATTTCATATTATAATTTAATTCACCACCAGTTAATGCTAAAGGAGTTTTTAATTCGTATTTTTTGGTGAAAACGGTATCTATCTTTTCATTATCTACTAAATCTGTGGATGTAATCGTTGCGTTGTTAAAAGGAGTATCTGTTAATAAACTAGAGGTGAAAAAATGTTGTTGGTAATAGACCCAGTCTATATCATTTACAACTTCTGTGTTGCCCGCATTTAGATATTCAACTTCATCTTCAGTTTTATAATAGTAGTAAGAATACATGGTATTCTCAGTTTTAATACTCTTTTCGTGTCTGTAACCTTTTAAAGACCAATCTAAGTTAATTGGGTTAGATGAATTAATTACAGAACTCAATCCTTGAGAACGAACAGAAAAATCAACCATATAATTATTTGGTTTTATTTCATATCGGTATTCTAAAAACTGGTTATCTGAAACTTTCAATTTCATTGATAATACAGTATTATTGCCACTTTTAGTTAAAGCGGGCTCAAAAAATAATTCTTTTGTATTAAGAATTCTGTTATCAGTTGTACCAAAATTAATGTTAAAAGACGCATTATTGTCGTTTATCATATACAATGGAAGCGAGTCATGAGTTTTATAATTCTTTATTAAGGCCTTAATAATTTGGCCCCCTTTATTATCAATCGTTAATTTTACGAACTCATTTTCTATAATATTAGATCCTTTAGAACCATTGATAGCACTTTGTGCAAAAGCTCCTAATTTATTCTGATATGCGGCTTGTTGTAAAGAATCATTTACTATGGGAGAAAGATTGGTTTGTGTATTCTTTTCTTTAGTTGATTCTGCATTAATTACTTGCTCTGTAGTTGTGTTTTTAGGTTCTATTTCGGGTTTGTTTGTGTTAAAATACCAAAGTAAAATTGCTCCCAAAAGAATCATTCCTATAAAGGAATTATAATCGAATTTTTTTTGTTCCATGTGTGTTATTAAAATGTCAATTTGTCATTTTTTGCAAATGCTTTAAAAACAAAAGCCGACAAATGTAGCAAAACAGTATTGTTTATTGTTGATTTTACTAATTTATTGTTCTTATACTTTATAGCTCAAACAGTATTCCGTTTTTACTTTTTAGATTGTTTTAAGGCTGCTTTAATAAAATCTACAAATAATGGATGTGGATTTAACACCGTACTTTTATATTCAGGATGGTATTGTACCCCCACAAACCAAGGATGATTTGGTAATTCTATAACTTCTACCAAGCCAGTTTTTGGATTGATACCTGTCGCTTTCATTCCAGCTTTTTCAATTTGTTCTAAATAATCATTATTAAATTCATATCTGTGTCTATGTCTTTCACTGATTAGTTCAGATTTGTAAGCATTGTAGGTTTTAGAATTTTTGGATAGGTTACATTCCCAAGTTCCCAGACGCATGGTGCCTCCTTTTTCTGTAACATCTTTCTGACTTGCCATTAAGTTAATTACAGGGCTCTTTGTTTTTTTCTTCATTTCTGTAGAAAAAGCATCTGATAAGCCTAAAACATTTCTTGAAAATTCTATCACAGCCATTTGCATTCCTAAACAGATTCCGAAAAAAGGAATGTTGTTTTCTCTTGCATATTTCACAGCTTTTACTTTCCCTTCAATTCCTCTATCTCCAAAACCTGGTGCTACTAAAATACCGTTTAGTCCTTTTAATTTATTTTCAACATTTTTAGGTGTTAAACTTTCAGAATGAATCCAACGTACTTTCACCTTGGTTTCATTAGAAGAACCTGCATGAATAAATGCTTCAGTAATCGATTTGTAAGAATCTTGTAATTCAATATATTTACCAATTAACCCTATTTCTACTTCAGATTTCGGGTTTTTATGTTTCTGTAAGAACTTATTCCAAGCTTTTAATTTTGGTTCGTCTTTAGAAGATAATTTCAGTTTATTTAAAACAACAGTATCTAGACCTTGTTCTAACATTAAGTTTGGTACATCATAAATGGTTTCTGCATCTATAGATTGAATAACGTCTTCTTTTTTAACATTACAGAATAACGCTAGTTTACGTTTAATGTCGTCAGAAATTTCATGTTCTGTTCTACAAACCAAAATATCAGGACTCACACCACTTTGCATCAACATTTTTACTGAATGCTGTGTTGGTTTGGTTTTTAATTCACCTGCAGCAGCTAAATAAGGGACTAATGTTAAATGAATCACAATTGCATTTTCAGAACCTTTTTCCCATAATAATTGACGGACAGACTCAACGTAAGGTAAAGATTCAATATCACCCACAGTTCCTCCAATTTCTGTGATTACAATATCATAATCGCCAGTTTCACCTAGAAGTTGAATTCTACGTTTTATTTCGTCTGTAATGTGCGGAATTACTTGTACTGTTTTTCCTAAAAATTCACCTTTTCGTTCTTTATTAATAACAGATTGGTAAATTCTACCAGTTGTAACATTGTTTGCTTGCGAAGTGGGAATATTTAAAAAGCGCTCGTAATGACCAAGATCTAAATCGGTTTCGGCACCATCATCGGTTACATAACATTCTCCATGTTCGTAAGGATTTAAAGTTCCCGGATCTATATTTATGTATGGATCTAATTTTTGAATAGTAACGGAATAGCCTCTTTCTTGTAATAATTTAGCTAAAGAAGCTGCTATAATTCCTTTTCCAAGTGATGAAGTTACGCCTCCTGTGACAAAAACGTATTTTGTGTTGTGCATGGTAGTAATAGGTTTGGGCAAAAGTACTAACTCTAATTTTATCACAAATAAAAAAAGACAAAAACATTTAAAAAAATACTGCATTTATGGAGGGTAAAAATATTTTAACTTTTTTTTAAATACTGTTTGTCAAAAATAAAAACAATTGTATATTTGCGCACGCTTTAAACGAGGTAACAACGTTAAGCAGAACAAAATATTAAAGCAGACATTTAAAAAGATATATAATGCCGAAAAGAACATACCAACCATCAAAGAGAAAGAGAAGAAATAAACACGGTTTTAGAGAAAGAATGGCTTCTGCTAATGGTAGAAAAGTATTAGCTCGTAGAAGAGCCAAAGGAAGAAAAAAAGTCTCTGTTTCATCTGAATCTAGACCAAAAAAATAATGATTAACAATTGTTAATAATATAGGTGTTGCTTTTTTAAGTAACACCTTTTTTTATACCTTCTATCGAAGTATTTTTACAAACAGAAAATATTAAAACAGAATCATGCCAAAAAGAGAAGATTTAAAATCTATTTTAATCATCGGTTCAGGTCCTATAGTAATTGGTCAAGCTTGCGAGTTTGATTATTCAGGGTCCCAGTCTTTACGATCTTTAAGAGAAGATGGAATAGAAACTATTTTAATTAATTCCAATCCGGCAACTATCATGACTGACCCTTCTATGGCAGATCATGTGTATTTGTTGCCATTGACAACCAAATCTATTTTAAAAATTTTAATTGAGCATCCACAGATTGATGCTGTTTTACCAACAATGGGAGGGCAGACTGCATTAAATTTGTGTATAGAAGCTGATGAAAAAGGAATTTGGGAAGATCATAATGTAAGCTTAATTGGTGTAGATATTAATGCAATTAACATTACGGAAGACAGAGAAAAGTTCAGAGAATTAATGGGTAAAATTGGAGTTGGTATGGCTCCGCAAGCAACAGCTACCTCTTTTCTAAAAGGAAAGGAAATAGCACAAGAATTTGGTTTTCCTCTATGTATCAGAGCCTCCTACACACTTGGTGGTGCTGGTGCTGCTATTGTTTATGAAGAGGGAGATTTTGATAAATTATTACGAAGAGGTCTAGAGATTTCTCCTATTCATGAGGTCATGATTGACAAAGCCATGATGGGATGGAAAGAATATGAATTAGAATTATTACGAGATAAGAATGATAATGTTGTTATTATCTGTTCTATTGAGAATATGGATCCTATGGGTATTCATACTGGAGATTCTATTACCGTAGCTCCTGCGATGACACTTTCTGATAAAACCTATCAGAAAATGCGTGACATGTCTATTAAAATGATGCGTAGTATTGGTGATTTTGAAGGAGGTTGTAATGTACAGTTTGCCGTATCACCAGATGCAAAGGAAGAAATTATAGCCATAGAAATTAATCCACGTGTTTCACGTTCCTCTGCTTTGGCAAGTAAAGCAACAGGATATCCAATTGCTAAAATAGCTACTAAATTGGCTATTGGTTATACATTAGATGAGTTAGATAATCAAATTACAAAATCTACGTCAGCCTTATTTGAGCCAACCTTAGATTATGTTATTGTAAAAATTCCTCGTTGGAATTTTGATAAATTTGAAGGATCAGACAGAACGTTAGGATTGCAGATGAAATCTGTAGGTGAGGTGATGGGTATTGGTCGTTCATTTCAAGAAGCATTGCACAAGGCAACGCAGTCTTTAGAAATTAAAAGAAACGGATTAGGAGCAGATGGAAAAGGATATACCAACTACAATCAAATTATAGATAAATTAACACATGCTTCTTGGGATCGTGTGTTTGTGATTTATGATGCTATTGCCATGGGTATTCCATTAAGTCAAATATACGATATCACTAAAATTGATATGTGGTATCTGAAACAATACGAAGAATTATTTCAATTAGACAAAGAAATTTCTAAGTTTACCATAGATACATTAAACAAAGAGTTATTGCTAGAGGCTAAACAGAAAGGTTATGGAGATCGTCAGATTGCTCATATGTTAGGATGTTTAGAGAGTCAGGTTTTCAAAAAAAGAGAAGAACAAGACATTCAACGTGTTTACAAATTGGTAGATACCTGTGCTGCAGAATTTACAGCCAAAACACCGTATTATTATTCTACGTTTGAAAATAGAGTTGAAACTGCTTCGGGAGAAACCTATTGCCATAATGAAAGTATTGTAACCGATAAGAAGAAAATAGTAGTCTTAGGATCTGGGCCTAATAGAATTGGGCAAGGAATTGAATTTGATTACTGTTGTGTGCATGGTGTTTTAGCAGCTGCAGAATGTGGTTATGAAACCATTATGATTAACTGTAATCCAGAAACGGTTTCTACAGATTTTGATACAGCAGACAAATTATACTTTGAGCCAGTTTTTTGGGAACACATTTATGATATTATCAGACACGAAAAACCAGAAGGGGTTATTGTTCAATTAGGAGGTCAGACGGCCTTAAAGTTAGCAGAGAAATTAACCAAGTATGGTGTTAAAATTATAGGTACAAGTTTTGAAGCTTTAGACTTAGCAGAAGATAGAGGAAGTTTTTCTTCCTTATTAAAAGCCAATAACATTCCGTATCCAGAATTTGGAATTGCAGAAAATGCAGATGAAGCATTAGTCTTGGCAGATGAATTAGATTTTCCAATTTTAGTTCGTCCTTCTTATGTTTTAGGAGGTCAAGGAATGAAAATTGTCATCAACAAAGAAGATTTAATAGAACATGTTGTTGATTTGTTACGAAGAATGCCAAATAATAAATTGTTACTAGATCATTATTTAGATGGTGCTATAGAAGCAGAGGCAGACGCTATTTGTGATGCAGATGGAAATGTTTACATTATTGGAATTATGGAACATATAGAGCCATGTGGTGTGCATTCGGGAGATTCAAATGCAACCTTACCAGCTTTTAATCTAGGTGACTTGGTGATGCAACAAATTATAGATCATACTCATACCATTGCTAGAGAACTAAATACTGTTGGACTTATTAATGTGCAATTTGCAATAAAACATGATATAGTATATATTATTGAGGCAAATCCAAGAGCTTCGAGAACTGTTCCTTTTATAGCGAAGGCTTATAAAGAACCGTATGTTAATTATGCAACAAAGGTAATGTTAGGAGAGAAAAAAGTAACCGACTTTAATTTTAATCCACAATTAGAAGGTTATGCAATTAAACAACCTGTATTTTCTTTTAATAAGTTTCCAAATGTAGATAAGACTTTAGGACCAGAAATGAAAAGTACAGGAGAAAGTATCTTGTTTATTGACAGTTTAAAAGACGATGAATTCTATAATTTATATTCGAAACGGAAGATGTATTTAAGTAAGTAATTATGCGAACTATATACTATAAAAAAGCAACTCGTGAGGTTGTTTTTTTGTTGTAAATACATTTAATTTTCTATGTATTTTTATTTTGTATGTTCAGGGTTTAAGTAAATTAAAGCTCAATATTTAGTAGCTCACCACTTAATTGTAACACTGTTAATTCAGCTGTTTTAGCAGCATATTTCGCCTGATTTCTATTCAATTCTGAGTTGATTAAATTTAACTGTGCTTGTCTAAATTCTATAGAAGTAGCTTGTCCAAGTTTGTATTTTTCTTGTGTTCTGTTAAAGTTATTTGTTGACGTAATAATATTGTTTTCCTGTACCTGAAAAATTGTTAATTTATTTTGATAATCATCCCAAGCATTGTTAAAATTACGTTCAATATCAATTACCATAGATTCTTTTTCTAAGGACCTATTTTCTAATTCAATTTTGGCATTGGTTACTCTTGTAGCGGTGGCACCACCGTCAAATAAATTCCAGTTTAAAGAAAGACCTCCAGACAGACCTGTATTTGTAGAAACAGCTACAAATGAAGCGGCGTTGTTGTTTCCTTTATTCCATCCGTAAGACCCTGTTAGTCCAAGACTTGGCAGGTATCCAGATTTGTTGGCTTTGACTATAAATCTATTGATCATGATGTTCTTATCAAGCTGTAATAAATTTACATTATTTGACTTCATCTTGTCAACTAAGTCGTTCTGATCAATGTTTAATTTAAAATCTACAGTGGTATCTACACGAAACTCTGAAGAAATTACATTTCCTAAAACAACATTTAAATCTCGCTTTGTGTTCACTAATAGCTGTTTGGCATTAATTAGATTAATGCTGTCATTATTAATGTCTACTTGAGCATTTAATACATTAAGCATGGTTCCTTGTCCATATTCAAACTGATAGCTGGCTCTTGTTATTCTGTCTTTTGATATTGTTAATGTTTTTTCTAATACAGTAACATTTTCTGTTACTTGCGCTACATTATAATAGACAACATATAATTGAGCAATGGTGTTTTCTATGGTTTCTCTTGCCTGTAATTCAGATAACTTATACGTTTCTTTTAATCTTTTGTAATCATAGTACCTACCTAATCCATCAAATAATGTGTAATTTAAGTTGATGGAGGCATTATAGCGAGAACTTTTTGCTCCATTTAATGCTGTTGATTCTCCGTTTGCAAATTCAGCTTCAAGATTATCTCTATTGAAGGTAGCACCAGAGGAACTACTAACTGTTGGTAAATAGCCAGAATTTAAAATGCTTGCATTATTCTTTGCTATTTCTTTATTGTTGGAAATAATTTTAATTCCATAATTATTCTCTAAGGCTAATTCAATTGCTTCAGAGACTGACACTAATTTTTGAGCAGTAATTGACGTCATACAAAATGACATAAAAACGAATACTATTTTTCTAATCTTCATTTGATAAATTTATTCTGTAGTTACACGTTCTACTTCTTCTTTGGTAATTTTGTTTCCTGTCCATAACCATTTGGCTGTTGTTTTTACACTATTGCTAAAAGCTAAGAATATTGGCAGTACAATAAGTGTTAATACTGTTGCAAAACCTATTCCGTAAGCAATTGATATTGCCATAGGAATTAAAAACTGTGCCTGTCTACTTTCTTCAAAGATTAAGGGTGCTAGACCAGCAACAGTTGTAATAGATGTTAAAAATATGGCTCTAAATCGTGCACGCCCTGCTTCATATAAAGCATTGTCATAGGTCATGCCTTCTCGAAGATTATTATTAAATTTACCTATGAGCACAAGTCCATCGTTTACCATAATTCCTATCAAAGCAATAATTCCAAGCATAGATAAGACGTTTACCGGAAAATCATGAATCCAATGCCCCCATGCAACAGCTGGTAAGCTTAGAGGAATTAGAAATAATAGCAATAGAGGTTGGCTATAACTTCTAAATGTAAATGCAATAACAATATAGATTAATAAAAGCACGATTAATCCAACGGGTTTAAGAGAATCATTCAGTTTTGAGAACTCTCTATTCTGTCCCTCAAATGATGGAGTTACCGTAGGGTATTTAGCCAAAATTTCTGGCATAATCTCATTTTCAATTTCATCCATTATATCTGTAGAACTGGTTTTCTTAGGATCTTTAATATCTGCAGAAACCTGAATTTCTCGTCTACCTTCTAGATGATTAATAGCAACATCACCACGGGCTATCTCATAACTTGCAATTTCTTTGAGAGGAACTCTACCACCGTTAGGTACTAAAATACGCATATTGTCTAAACTTTTTATAGAAGAGCGATTCTCTCTATTGTAGCGTATCCAAACTCTAATTTCATCTTGTCCGCGTTGAAAACGTTGTGCTTGAGAACCAAAGAATCCAGCTCTAACTTGGGTCATTACTGTTCTCAAGTTTAAACCTAATGCATAGGCTGTTTCATTTAGTTTTATCCGTATCTCTTTAATACCTGCCGGGTCATTATCTGTAACATCTTTCAATAAAACATTGTTTTCAAGACGCTCCTTTAATGCTGTTTTAACTGCCTTTAATTCGGTAATGTTATTTCCTAAGAATGAAATTGAGACAGGGCTACCTCCAAAGTTACCTCCACTCCCAAATACTAAACTTTCAACACCAAAAATAAGTCCAACCCGTTCTTGTATTTTGTTGGTTACAAGTCTAGAAGTAATTTCGTTTGGTCTTTCTTCTCCTTCCAATAAGTTGATAGATAATGAAGCTGATGAAGACCCTGGGCCTACGTTTTTGATGATGTTTTTTACTAACTGTTTTTCTCCATCACTACCAAAATACTCTTCAGATATTTGGTCTGTAACTTCAATAGCTCTTTGTTCAATCAATGAAATAATACTGTCTGTTACTTTCTCATTGGTGCCATTTGGCATATTTAAAGAAATTCTAACTTGATCACTTGCTATTTGCGGAAAAAAGGCTCCTCTAATAATTCCTCCTCCAAAACTACCATATGTTAAGATTAAGAAAACAACAAATATAGAAAAGGTGAAAAACTTATGTTGTAATGCAAAACGCAAGGATGGGCTGTATAATGTATCTCGAAGCCATCTCATGATTGCATCTCCCAACCTATTTATATAACGCAATTTTGAGAAGATCTTTTGAAAAGCACCAGCCAATCCTGCTTTTGGTGTATTATTTTGTTTTCTAAGTGCCTTAGAATGGGCTAGGTGAGCTGGAAGAATAATTAGGGCTTCTACTAATGATACTGCTAAGGTTAAGATTACAACTACAGATACTTCACCAAAGAATTCTCCGATACCCCCGTCTAGGAAAAGAAAGATTGAAAATGCTAAAATAGTTGTTAAAATAGCTGAAACAATTGCTGGTAGTACTTCCATAACACCATCAATGGCCGCCTGTTCTGGAGTTTTTCCTTTCTCATAATGCTGGTAAATATTTTCTGCAATTACAATACCATCATCTACCAAAATTCCAATAACAATGATCATTCCAAACAATGAAAGCACATTAACAGTAACGTTAAAATAGCCTGCAAGCATAAACATTCCCAAAAATGCTATTGGTAAACCAAAAGCAACCCAAAAAGCCAAACGTGTGTTTAAAAATAAAGACAAGAACATAAGCACTAAAATCATCCCTATGATGGCATTTTCTGTGAGTAAGTTTGTTCTCTCTACTAAGGTGATTGACAAATCACGTATGATATTTATTTCAACATTGTCATATTTTTGATTGAAATCAATGATGTATTCTTTAGCCTTATCTGCGGAGGTAATTAGATCTTCAGTATTAGTGCTTGTAATAGTAACATTAATAGATAGATTTCCGTTAAAGTAATTTGCATTGGGTGTTTCTGAAAATTTATCTTGAACTTTAGCAATATCTTTTAATCTTATAATACGTCCGGAAGCATCTGATTTTACAATTAAATTAGATAATTCATCAGCATAGTAAGAACGTGAATTTGCTCTAATTAAATACTCTTCAGTACTTGTCTTGATGGTTCCACCTGTAGTGATTAAGCTAGATTCATTTACTGCTTGCGATACTTCAGCAAAAGATAAATTATAGGCCAACAGGTTTGTTTCATTAATGGCTATTTCTATTTCCTCTTCTGGATATCCAGTGATTTGGATTTGGGAAATACCATCTATACCGCGAAGGTCATTCTCTACTTGCCTGCCTATTTGTTTTAATGTAGCTAACGGAATATTATTCCCACTAATAGAAAAAGTAATGGTAGGTCTTAATGCTTCCAGTTTAGAAACAATTAAAGGTTCCATACCTACAGGAAAAGTAGGCACTCTGTCTACAGCATTTTTGACTTCCAAAAGCATGAAGTCTATATTTTTACCTTTTTCTATTTCTACATTAATATTTCCACTATTCTCACGTGAAGTAGAGGTAACTCTATCTACCCCATTTAAGCCTTTTAGATTGTCTTCAATTTTGAGAATAATTCCTTCTTCAACTTCTTGAGGAGATGCCCCAGGATACGTAACATTAATGCTAATGTTTTTAGAATCTACTAGAGGAAAAAAAGAAGAATTTAGTTTATAGGCACCAACGCCACCAAAGATTAAAAATGCTATTACAATAACATTAACGGCTACACTATGTTTTATAAAGTAAGCAATAAGCTTTCTCATGTCTTATTTAGTTTTGTTAGATTTTATTGATGTGCTCTCTTTTTTTTCCTGTAAAGGCTTTACCATCATTCCTTCATAAGCTCCAGGAAAAGGACTAGAAAGTATAATGGTTCCGTCTGGAACCTCTTTTAAAACAACCTTTGTGTTTGAAAAGTACACAGGTCTAACATCAATCATATCTAATACACTATCTCTAACAATAAAAATTTTATCCTCTTCTAATAACAAACTTCTGTTAATCTCTATAGCGTTTTTTTCTTTTTTTGCGTTTAAATTAGCTTCCAAATACATTCCTTCTTTTAAACTGCTATTTTTTATTTCTATGTAAACCGTTATAGTTTGTGTAGCTGAATTAATACTTCCATTAACTCTAGAAACTATACCTGTGTATTTTTTTGTGCGTTCTAGATTATTTAACTCAACAGTCTCACCAACTTCTAAAAGACTTGCAAAGGTTTTGCTTAGTGATACCTCCATCTCGTATACTAAAGGATCTATAAATTCCCCTAATTTTTGATTGCTGCGTATTAAAGTACCTTCAGTAACCAAAGCTTCTGTAAGTATTCCTTTAAAAGGAGCACTTATGGTGTATTTAGATAATCTCTGCTCTAAATTTTTAACAGTATAATAGTTAGAAACAATGTTTCTCCCAGTAATGAAATAGTTTTCTTTTTCAGAAATCATTTTTGGAAGTTTTGGAGTTGATTTATTAAGATCATAACTTTTTAAATAGGTTTCCCATTTTAAAAATACTTCTGGGAAATCTAAACGAATATCTGCCAGAACAGCAGCTATTGAATTATATAAATTGCTTTTTGCTAACTGAACATTAGCATAGTACTCTGTATCATTAATGGTTATAAGAGCTTCATTTTTTTGATATTTTTCTCCAGGCTTAAATAATTTTGAGCCAAGTTTAAATATGCCTTGTACTTCAGAATAGATTTCAACTCTTCGCTTTGCAACTAGATTTCCATTGGTAGGAATTATAATTGGAATTGATGTATTTTTAGCGATATCTACAAAAACAGTTTTTATAACTTTAGAAGGTACTTTTCTAGTTTTACTTTTACTATTAATGATCATTTTTGCCCCATAAATAGCACCGGTGATAAAAAGTACTCCAAGTATGGCAAGAATTAGCTTTCTCATGTAATATTTTATTAAATTTTACACAAAAATAACCTTATGCTTAAGGTCCTAATGTTAAATAAAAGCTAAAGTGATAAGTTTTTTATGTGAATTTTAACTATTGAAATCAATGACTAAACCTTGTTTTTATTATATTTGTACATATAAAAACACAACATGAAAACAACATTACTATTATTTTTTACTTTAATTTCTTTTGGGCTTTCTGCTCAAACAACACACCCTCTTGGTTGGGCAAATGATGGAAGTAGTAACAACCAAAGTATAACTATAGAGCAGGGAGATACTATCATTTGGACTTGGGGTTCAGGTAGTCATAATTTAAGAGCTACTTCAGGGACAGAATCATTTGACAGTGGTTACTTTACTGGTTCAGGAAATACATTCACATATACTTTTAACCAAGTAGGATCTACTGATTATGTTTGTGATCCACATTCAGGTAATATGAACGGAACTGTAACTGTTACCTCAACTGCCGGAATTTCTGAAAATAAATTATTAAGTTTTGAGATGTATCCAAATCCAGTTTCAGATGTATTGAATATTCAATTACCAACAGGTACAGAAAAAGCTGAAGTTGGTGTTTTTGACTATACAGGAAGATTGGTAACATCAAAAATTATTTCATCTAACGATACTAGTATAGATGTTCAAAAATTATCTAATGGAATCTATCTAATTAGAGTGTCTTCTGATGCTAAAATTGGAGCACAAAGATTTATTAAAAATTAAAAATTTTTATAAAATAAACAAACCGATTGTGAAAACAATCGGTTTTTTTTATGCCTTTTTTAAGTTAAGTTTGTAGTCAAATATTTCCCTTAACAAAAAAAACATGAATTATATACTTTTTGATGGTGATGTGAGAGTTTCACTTTTACCTTTCACATATACAAGACCTGTAGCAGATATTCGTATTGGAATTTTAACCATTCGAGAAAAGTGGGAAAAATATCTAAGCAACACTACAACAACAATTACAGAAGAATATTTAGAAGCTAAGTACCCAATGGTTGAGCTAGGAGAAAATGTATTGATAAATGCTTCTTATTTACCAACCAAAAGGTTGGTAGAACAAGTAACAAATTTATCAAAAAACCAAGCTATTTTTAAGGGTGAAGAAGTGATTGCTTTTTTTACTTCAGATACTCAAGAGGACGTAGATTTTAAATCGTATGATCAAATTGAATTCCAAGAAGAATTGTTGCAGATAAAGAATACTTGGGATATTTTCTTGTTAAATGATTTGGCAATTCAGGCTGATTTTGATTTAATTACACAGGAGCAAACATCTCAGCCAATACCAGAAGGAGTTCAGGTAATTAAGAAAGAAAATATTTTTATTGAGGAAGGAGCTATTGTTTTGTTATCTTCATTAAATGCTTCAAATGGTCCAATTTACATAGGTAAAAACGCAGAAATTATGGAAGGTTGCTCAGTAAGAGGTCCTTTAGCAATGTGTGAAAATTCAGTCTTGAAAATGGGAACTAAAGTTTATGGAGCCACCACTCTCGGGCCGTTTTGTAAAGTAGGTGGAGAAATAAAAAATTCTGTTTTATTTGGCTATTCTAGTAAAGGTCATGAAGGTTTTCTTGGAGATTCAGTTGTAGGCGAATGGTGTAATATTGGAGCAGATACAAATACATCAAATTTGAAAAATAATTATGCTGAGGTAAAACTTTGGAATTATCAAATGGAAAAATTTACAAAAACTGGCTTACAGTTTTGTGGTTTAATGATGGGAGATTACTCTAAATGTGCCATTAATACAATGTTTAATACAGGAACTGTTGTAGGTGTAAGTACTAATGTTTTTGGAAGTGGATTTCCAAGAAACTTTGTTCCTTCTTATAGTTGGGGTGGCGCTGCTAGTTTTTCAACATACCAATTAAAAAAAGTCATTGAAGTTGCTAGAGTTGTCATGAAACGTAAAGATATATTTTTGTCAGAAGTAGATGAAAATATATTACAACATGTTTTCGATGAAACTTCCAAATTCAGAAACTACTAATTTTTTTGTGACGTAGCGTTTTTTTAATATTCTTACAATCACTTATTAAAATTATTGGCATAACAATTGACCTTAAGTTCTCAAATAATTAAATATAATATTTATATCTAGTTGTTTTTCAGAGATTTTGAATATAATATTATTCTGACATTGAATTGTTTATATATAATTTAGTGTCATAATGACAGATAAAAAGAACTATGAGTAAATCAAAAATAGTAACTTTAGACAGTTTGTCTTTAGCTAATATATTAAATGAAGATTCGGAATTAATCCCGTTAATGACTCCTGAAGATGAGGAGATTATTAATAAAGAGGATGTTCCAGGAATTCTTTCCATTTTACCGTTAAGAAATACAGTCTTATTCCCCGGCGTTGTCATTCCTATTACAGCAGGAAGAGATAAATCTATTCAATTAATTAATGATGCGAACAAAGGTGATAAAGTCATTGGAGTTATAGCCCAAAGAGATGAAGATATAGAAGATCCAACATCAGAGGATATTTACAAAACAGGTGTGGTTGCACAAATTTTACGAGTATTAAAAATGCCTGATGGAAATACGACTGTCATTATTCAAGGGAAGAAGCGCTTTGAAATTACAGAAATGATTCAGGATCAACCTTATTTAAAAGCAAAAGTTAAAGAGGCCATTGAAGATAAAGATGTTAAGGATCCAAAAGAATTTGGAGCCATAATAGAATCTATTAAAGAGCAAGCCCTAGAAGTCATTAAGGAAAACCCAATGCTGCCCACTGAAGCTTCTTTTGCGATTAAAAATATTAAAAGTGATTCTTTTTTAGTGAATTTCATCTCCTCTAATATGGAGTTAAGCGTGAGGCAAAAGCAAGTAGTTTTAGAAAAAGACAATCTAAAAGAACGCGCATTGTTAACACTTAAAAATTTAAATAAAGAATTACAGAAATTACAACTACGCAATGATATTCAATCTAAAACACGTTCAGATCTAGATCAGCAACAACGTGAATATTATTTAAATCAGCAATTAAAAACAATTCAAGAAGAATTGGGCGGTGTTAATAATGATGTAGAGTTGGATGAAATGCGTATTCAAGCTAAATCAAAAAAATGGACAAAAGAGGTTGGAGATAATTTTGAAAAAGAATTGGCCAGACTCAGAAGAATGAATCCACAAATGGCAGAATATGGTGTTCAACGCAATTATTTAGAGTTGATGTTAGAATTACCTTGGGGAGAATTTTCTGAAGATAAATTTGATTTAAAACGTGCCGTTAAAATTTTAGATAGAGATCATTTTGGTTTAGA
>CAZAIL010000041.1:0-16345 GCA_964485155.1 uncultured Flavobacterium sp. | reverse complement strand
CCTTGTTTTAACAAGGTAAGTAATAATGCAGGCAATGCTTTACCAGCGGCTTGAAAATAAGCAGAACCAACTAATTGCGCTGTAATAACAGGAGTGGCTAAAAAGACATACAATAAGGCTTTGGGCGTTTCTTTAATTAAGGCAGCATCTGAAGTAAAAATAGTTGCAATAGCTTCTGGAAAAGACATAATTCCTACAAAAATTAGAGTGGCTACTGAGCTACCATAAATCATGGCCATTTTTATGGTTTCTTTTACTCTTTCATTATTTTTTGCACCATAATTATATCCAGCAATGGGTAAAAAGCCTTGTGTAACTCCTAAGACAGGAAATAAGGCAAACAACATCACTCTATTTATAATACCATATACAGCAATCGCATTTTCACCACCATAGGTAAATAATGTGGCATTTAAAACTATCATTAACACACTAATGGTTCCTTGTCTTGCAATGGTAACGCCACCTAATTGAACAATTTCTTTTACAATGGCTAGTTTTAGTATAAAGTAGCTTGGTTTAATAACAAGCTCACTCTTTTTAGAGATAAAAAAACTAAAAATAAATAGTCCACACACCGCATATGAAATAGAGGTTGCCAAGCCAGCACCAAACATGCCTAAATCTAAAAACTTAATAAAAATAATATCTAGTACTATGTTTGAAATTGCGGGCAAAATCATTGCATACATTGCAAATTTAGGTTTTCCTTCTGCTCTAATAACAGGGTTGCCCATCATGGCAAATGCTAAAAAAGGAACTCCAAATAATACCACATTAAAATACTCCGTTGCCGGTTCTAAAATAGCTCCATTGGCACCAAATAATAGGAGTAGTGGATTATAGAATAAGATGCCTATGATTACAAAGAAAATAGACAGTACAAGCGTTAAAGAAATTTGATTTCCAAAAGTTACGTATGCTTTATTAAAATTATTACTACCAAAAGCTCTAGAAATAATGGAGCTTCCGCCAATACCAATTCCCATTCCTATAGAGGAAATTAAAAAAACAATAGGTAAAACTACGGTAACAGCTGCAATGGCCATAGAACCAATCCATTGACCAACAAAAATGGTATCAACAATCATATTTAAAGACATCACCAAAATTCCTATAGAAGCTGGAATGGCTTGTTTAATAAGAAGTTTACTTATCTTTTGAGTTCCTAAACTATTGGCTGTTTCTGTCATAAAAGTTTGCAAATATCTATATAATCAGATGGCTATTTTAACCTAAAAAAATATTTATGGATTAATTAACATATCCATAAAATTTTCTGCTAAGTTTGTTCTATGAGTGTTTTTAAAACAAATTATACCGTTGTAACATCTAATATAGATGAACTTAATCATGTAAATAATGTCGTGTATCTTCAATGGATTCAAGATATTGCAAATTTACATTGGAACGAACTAAAAGAAGGGGTAGATACTGCTGCGTATGTATGGGTTGTAATTCGTCATGAAATAGATTATCTAAACCAGGCCTTACTTGGTGATACGTTGCTCACTAAAACCTGGGTTGGTAAAACCGCAGGGTTAAAATCTATTCGTCATGTAGAATTTTACAGAAACAATAAACTCTTAGTGAAAGCTCAAACTACTTTTTGCTTGCTGCACGCAAAAAGCTTCAAACCCATGAGGATAACTGATGAAATTTTAGCGATGTTAGCTCCTAAATAACTGTACCTTTGCATTCTGAAATTTAATTCAATTATGAGCACATTTGCATCTCTTGGTATCAAAAAAGAATTTATAGAATCTATCAAAGAGTTAGGGATTTCAACACCTACTGAAATTCAAGAAAAAGGAATTCCAATACTATTAAACAAGAGAACTGATTTTGTTGGCTTAGCACAAACAGGTACTGGTAAAACTGCTACTTTTGGACTCCCAATAGTGCAGCAAATAGATCCGGCAAATAACGCTGTTCAAGCGCTTATTTTATCACCCACCAGAGAACTGGTTCAGCAAATAAAAAAACAGCTTTTTAAATACACAAAGTATTATGATCAAAAGGTGTTTGTAGAGGCAGTTTACGGAGGAGAGAAAATAGATCGTCAGATCAATAATTTACAAAGAACTACCCATATAATTGTTGCAACACCAGGGCGATTAATTGATTTGATAGAGCGAGGAAATATTAATTTAAAAGAAATAAAAACACTTGTTTTAGATGAAGCTGATGAAATGCTGAGCATGGGCTTTAAACAAGATTTAAATAGAATATTAAAATACACTTCTGGCCAACGAAACACATGGTTGTTTTCTGCTACCATGCCCGATGAAATTCAAAGAATTATTAAAACCTATATGGATTCTAATGCACCACGTGTAGAAATAGATAGAAACTCTATGGTAAATTCAAATATCAGTCATCAATTTGTAAAAACTACTATTAAAGAAAAAGCATCTGTCATTATCCGTTTTTTAGAAGTAAGACAGGCAGAAAGAGGTATTATTTTTTGTAGAACCAAAGCAGGAACTCAAAATTTAACCAAGCTTTTACAAGAAGAAGGCTTTTCTATTGGAGCTTTAGAAGGAGATATGCAGCAAAAAGAGCGTGATAAAGTAATGCGTGCTTTCAAGAACGAAAGTTTACAATACTTAATTTCTACAGATGTTTCTGCAAGAGGAATAGATGTAAGTGGATTGGCATTTGTAATTCATCATCAATTACCAGATCAATTAGACTATTACACTCACAGAAGCGGAAGAACTGCAAGAGCAGGAAAAACTGGGGTTTCTATTGCTTTAATAATGTCTAATGAACTTCAGAGAATCTATGAAATAGAAAAAGATTTGAATATTAAATTTACTGAAACTACAATATAATTAAGACAACCACCTGTACTCGTTTGCTTTTCTAGAATACCAAATTAAATACCCTCCAAAAGCAATGATTATAATAGGCATTGCAATACCCATTGGGCCGTAGCTGTCAGAATTTTGATCTATTAATAATCCGTAAGACATTTGCCCCATAATTCCTAAAAATGATATGGTAAAGAAAGTTGTAGCAATTTTTTTCTTTAACAGTAATAATAACGATCCTAAAGTTCCAGAAAATACTGCAATTGCAAATGCAGCAGTAACCCATGCTGGAACATCTTGATATAAAATTTGTTGTTCTTTGGGCAGTGTTTCTAATACTTTATCAGTCATAAATGCCTGATCTAAATAATTGAAAACACCCATTAGATTCCAAACAAGAGCAATACTACTAATAACCCAAAATAGATTACTTGGTTTTCTTAAGTAATTCATAGTCATGTTAAAATTTTAATAAATTCTCTACTAAAATTAGACAAAAAATAATAAATGAGTTTTCAAGATTTTAAAAATGGTATTTTTGCGGCCATTAATCTCAACCAAATTGCAATGACTTTCAAACTAAAAAACATACTATTTCTTTTTATTTTTCTTGCAAACACTCTCTTCTTGTCTTCTCAAGTGAAAACAAGTATTAGAGGAATGGTTGTAGATGAAAAAGGAGCCCCAATATTTGCAGCATCATTATACTTAAACAGCAACCAAGGAGCCTATTCTGAAGAAGACGGTAGTTTTATAATTACCGATGTTATACCTGGTTCTTACAATTTAACCGCTAGTTTTGTTGGCTTTGATTCACAAACAAAGTTTAACATTATAATTAAATCTAAAGGAAACCGCTCGTTTAATTTTATTTTAATTGAATCTCCCGAATCTTTAGAAGAAGTAGTTGTTTCTAATAAAAACACCATAAGTAGACCCAAAGAAACTCCTCTATCTACTCAATCTTTGTCTGCTGTTGAAATTGCAACGTATCCAGGAGGAAATAATGATGTAGTTCAGGTTGCTCAAACATTACCAGGTGTATCTCCCTCTGTTGGTGGCTTTCGTAACGATTTAATTATACGAGGTGGTGCACCCAATGAGACGGTATATTATTTAGATGGTGTAGAAGTACCAAATATCAATCATTTTGCAACACAGGGTAGTGCAGGAGGGCCAGTTGGCTTATTAAATGTTTCTTTTATTAACGATGTTACGCTATCAACTTCTGCATTTGGTGCGCAATATGACAATCCCTTATCTGGTGTTCTTCAATTTAAACAGCGTGATGGAAACAAAAAGCGGTTTAATACTAATATTCGCGTAAGCGCTACAGATGCAGCATTTACTTTTGAAGGTCCTTTATTTAAAAATAATAAACCTGAAAGTAACACAAGCTTTTTATTATCTGTAAGGAGAAGTTACTTACAAGCTTTATTTAAATTAATTGGCTTGCCAATAAGACCAGATTACTGGGATTATCAATATAAACTATCACATCAAATAAATAAACATAACAATTTGTATATCATAGGATTAGGTTCTGTAGATGATTTTAGTGTTGAGGCCCCAGATGATTTTGATGAAGAAGCTCAAGCAATTATAGAACAAGCACCATTCATACAACAAAAAACAAACTCTATTGGAGTAACTTGGAGAAAAAGATTTAAAGATGGTTCTGGTTATATGGAAACTACAGTGAGTAATAATCGCTTAGAAAACATATTCACCAACTATCTAGATCCAGAAAACGAAACAGGAATTATTTTTAGAAATGATGCCATAGAGTCAGAAACAAAGCTAAGATACCAGCTAACTAAATTTTTAAATGATTGGAAATTTACAGGCGGTTTTAATACGCAACATTCTTATTACACCAATAGTACTGTTAATAATGCAGATGCCATATTCTATACTACTGAAATAGACTTTATAAAATATGGGTTTTTTGCAAATGGAACTCGTTCATTTTTTAATGATAAATTAGATGTTTCTTTAGGGTTTAGAATGGATGAAGACAGTTTTACAAGTTCTAATGATTTGTTATCAAGTTTCTCACCAAGACTTTCTTTATCTTATGAATTCTTAGAAGATTGGCGTATAAGTGCTACTGCAGGACGCTATTTTAAAATAGCACCTTATACAATTTTAGGATTTAAAGATGCTAGTGGAAACTTCTCAAATAAAGATAGTGATTATACACAAAGCGATCATTATGTAATAGGTTTACAGCATTATCTAAATCCTGCAGCAAGTATTTCCTTAGAGGGCTTTTATAAGCGCTATACAGACTATCCTGTTTCAGTTTTAGATCAAGTCTCTCTGGCAAATAAAGGAGCAGATTTTGAAGTGTTAGGAAATGAAGATGTAGAAACTGTTGGAAAGGGTAGAAGTTATGGTCTTGAATTTCAATACCAACAAAAACTACTAAATAATTTTTATAGTATTTTCTCTTACACTTATTTCTTCAGCGAATTTACAGGTTTTGACACCGCTACTTATATTCCCTCTGTTTGGGATAGCAGACATTTGGCTTCTTTCGTAGGAGGCTATAAATTAAAAAAGAATTGGGAAATTAGTTCGCGCTATCGTTTTGCTGGAAAAACACCTTATGTACCAACAAACCTAGGTGCCACACTAGCCTCTTATCCAGAAATTATTTTGGATTATACTCGTTTAGGGGAAGAAAAATTAGCAACTTTTAGTCAATTAGATATTCGTGTTGATAAAAAATGGAACTATGAACAATTGAGTTTAAATATCTTTTTTGAAGTTCAAAATATTCTAGGTCAAAGTATTCCACGACCAAATGAATATGGTCTTACAAGAGATATGAGCGGTAATTTAATTAACCCTCTTAGTTTGTCAAAAATAAACCAAGATACTAGCACATCCATTCCTAGTATAGGAATTGTGATTGATTTTTAAATATAAAGAAATATAAGCGAACGTTATTATTTAATGATTTTTCTCTGAAAGAGTAAAGAATTATTCATGGAGACTCCTTTCAAAATATAAATACCCTGAGCTAGATGGTCTAATTTCAAATCTAATTCTCCTTGGTGATTTTTTCTTTTGGTAGAAAAAATAAGCTTTCCTGTCAGTGAATATATTTGTAATTTAATTTCTTCTAAATGTTGTGTATTAATGTGAAGTGTATTTTCTACCGGATTAGGATATACACTTGTATTTTTATCTATTGATACATCTTGTAAGCTCAATGTTCCAGAAAAATATTGTTTGGCTAGTGTAAAAGTTTCTTTTCCAATTTTATCTCCAATAATTCTACCTTTTATATCATCAATAGGCGGATGAATTCCACCCCAAATCCTTGAAAGGCTTGTTTGGTCAGATGCATCTTGATACGTTGCCCATTGAAGCGTAAAACTGTCAGACGGTCCTTGTTCAAAAACTAAAAAATTATTTTGCTCAACTTCAAATATTCCAATACCACCAGGAAAGAATTCACTTCCTGTAATTTGAGTCAACGTTTTAGCAGCAGCTCTAGAGAAAGTGGAATGTCCAGATAAATAGCCAGCAAAAGGTGGGGTCACAAAAGTTGGGCGTTGATAAGGCCACCAATGTGTTCCTAATATCCAACCAACTCCTGCCACATCTGTAGCTGGATTTGTAATAAAATCAGGACCTTTCCATGATTTAACCTTAATCTTACCTATATTAAAATCTCCATTAGAACCAGCTAAAGGATCTCCAGTTTCTATCAGCTCAATTAATCCAGGAACTAACGGTAGTCCATGCGAATTAAAATTGGGTAATCCAGGATCAGTACTCTGTCCTTTTGAAGCCATATATCGGATTGCAGAAATGGGTCTTGTATAATCATAATAACCTTTAATTCCCCAGATATTTATCGCAGAATCATGCATTGCACCTCCTAATACTAAATAACTTTTAACATCCCATTCTAAATCACTTACTACAGGTCCTCTTCCTCCAAATTTTTTGACAGTTTCGGGATGATCACTTACATAATTTAAAATGGTGAACCAATGTCCTGGAGGTGTTTCAGAATCTGGTCCATCTGCCCAAAACTCAGCTAATACCCTAGTATAATCAGACCTTTTAATCATCTGAGGAGTATAGGCTACCCCGGTAATTGGATTTAATTCATGTCCAGAACCAATGGAGCCACCATCTGTAAAATTATAAAAACTCTGGTACTCTTCAAAAGTGGTCGGAAAAGTAGTCATGGCTATATTTCCTAGAGATGCAGGAGAAATATCTATGAGAGTATCGTCTGCGGGATCTAAAAGTGCAGACCATGCAACGACTAGGGCAAAATTCCATTTGTAAGGATCTTCTATGCCATCAGTTGTAGAGTTTTCAATAAACTCCGGAAATCCAGGGTCATTATATACATAGCTATCAAAACCGTTATTTAAAATTGTTAAATCTTCTGGTTTTAAAGAAAAAGGTGTTACTTTTCCCCATTCAGGACTTAAAAACTCTGGAGTTTCAAGAGGATAGATATTTCCACTCTGATCTATAAATACATCAAAGGCTAAAGGCTGCCATTTATTAGGATTGATATTAGAGTTATCTTCATATAAGTCTAAAATTAGCGGCTCGTTTTCTGGAGTATAAAAGCTATTCTCATAATTATTTTCTTCATTAGAGCCATCTTGTAATCCAAAAGCAATCATTTCTTGAGCAATATAATTACCCAATGCAGAATAAGAGTTTGAAGAATAGTCAGTAGAGCTTATGTTTACATCATAACCGTAAGATTCAAATAATGAAGTAAAGTTTTCTAGCGTATTTGAAGCATTAGGTGAGTTGATAAATCTATGAGTTAGCAATCGATACACTGCATAACTTGTAATTTCATGAATTGCCTCGTCTATGTTTGTTGGTGTAACAATCCCTTCAAAAAAACAGGTATATCCACCAAACGTTTTTCCAAGAAAAACAGTTTCGGCATTTTCATTAAAAATTGCCCACACATCATACATCATAACTGAAGTGTGGAACAGATTTCTTGCATGAACTGTTGGTCTTGCAAAATCATTTCTAATAGCTTCTAAGATTTCATCGTTCCAATCTCTAGCTACCGAATTCTGAGCATCTAAAGTGGATACTTGAAATAACACTAACACTAATAGGGTAGTTAAAAATGATTTCAATAGATTATTTTTTGTAAAAATAAATTAATTTATACAATATTATATTTAAATTTTTAAAAAACATCTAATGTTGTGTAAGATTATATTATTTAGTGTTATAAGCTGTTAAAGTGTAAGTACCTTTGTCAAAAATTATTTTATGCCATTACAGTTTTCTGATTTAGGAATACATAAAGAATTGCAAGCACGTTTAGTTGATTTAGAAATCTCTGTTCCAACAGAAGTTCAAAAGAAAGTGATTCCTTTTGTTCTTGAAAGAAAAAAAGATTTAGTTGCACTAGCTAAGACCGGAACAGGTAAAACTGCAGCCTTTGGCTTGCCATTATTACAATTAATTAATACTGTAGAGAATAGTGTTCAAGTTGTAATTATGGCACCTACAAGAGAACTTGGACAACAAATTCATGCTAATTTAACTCTATTTGCTTCCTATGATCCTGAAATTTCTGTAGTTGGACTGTTTGGAGGTGTTACCCTTAAATCTCAAATAGAAGCATTAAAAAGAACAACGCATATTGTTGTTGCAACTCCAGGGCGTTTAATTGATTTAATAGAGCGTAAAGCTATAGATATAAAAAACATCTTATATTTAGTTCTGGATGAAGCTGATGAGATGATGGGTGCTTTACATGCAGAAGTAGAAACTATATTTAAAGAGATCCCAAAAAACACAAGAACTTTATTGTTTACGGCTACCATGCCCGGAGTCATTAAACAATTGGTTCAGAATTACCTTTCAAAAAATCCAGTAACCATTGAAGCTGATATGGCTACTATTGGACATCAAGGAATACTACATCAATATACTGTTGTTAAACCCATTGAGAAATTAGAGGTTTTACTTCATTTTTTATATGCCAGAGAAGGACAAAAAGGAATTATTTTTTGTAAAACCAAAGCTGCTGTAAATAAATTAGGTAAAAATTTAGCAAAGAATAAATTTTCATCTGGAACAATACATGGTAGTTTAACACAAGGAATTCGAGATCGGGTAATGGGTCAGTTTAGAGAAGGTCATGTTGATGTGTTAGTTGCTACAGATTTAGCAGCAAGAGGAATAGACGTAAAAGAAGTTTCTTATGTAATTAATTATCATTTACCAGATACTTATGAAGCCTATGTTCACAGAAGTGGAAGAACTGCTAGAGCAGGAGCAAAGGGTCTTTCTTTAACTGTTCTACAGAAAGAAGAAGTTGCAGATATTGCTGATTTTGAAAAGGAATTGGGAATTAAATTTAAAGAAGTTAAGAAAGCTGATGCTGGAAGTATTGAAGAAAACAATACGCTATTATGGGCAAGAAAAATATTTAAAACAAAACCTAATCATGCTGTTTCTAATGACTTTAAATCTAAAGTAAAAACTATTTTTCATCATCTAACCAAAGAAGAACTGATTGAAAAAGTTTTAGCTAACCACCTGAACCATTTGGCACAAACAAACACTGTAAAATCTAACTCTGAAGAATTAACAAAAAAGTAAAAAAGAAGTAATTCTTATGGCAAATAGTATCAGAAATCAAGAAGCAATTTTAGCTAAATTAAATATCCATCAGCTAAATCCTATGCAAGAGGAGGCTATTGCTTCGATTAAAACTTACACCAATACAATTTTATTATCTCCAACAGGAACTGGAAAAACATTGGCTTTTTCATTGCCCCTTTTAGATTCTCTAGATCCAGAGTCTAAAGAAATTCAAGCTTTAATATTGGTTCCATCAAGGGAATTAGCTATTCAAATTGAACAAGTAATCAGATCTATGGGTTCTGGCTATAAAGTAAATGCAGTATATGGTGGCAGACCTATGTCTAAAGACAAAATAGAACTTAAACACGTACCTGCTATTTTAATAGGAACACCTGGTCGGATTTCTGATCATTTTAGCAATGATCGTTTTTCAAAAAAGCATATCAAAACAATTATTTTAGATGAATTTGATAAATCGTTAGAAGTAGGGTTTGAATATGAAATGAGAGGAATTGTCAATGAATTACCAAGTATTAATAAGCGGATATTAACTTCTGCTACACAGGGAGTTGAAATTCCAGATTTTGTGAGATTAGACAAACCCGAAATAATAAATTATTTAGGAACATCTGTTTCTAAATTAAAAGTAAAGACAGTTATTTCTCCATCAAAAAATAAGTTAAATACATTATTACATTTATTAAATCATATTGGCAATCAACAAGGAATAATCTTTTGTAATCTAAAAGACAGTATTCAAAATGTGAGCTCATTTTTAGAAAGTAAAAAAATGAGTCATGGATGCTTTAATGGTGGAATGGAACAAAAAGATAGAGAACGCTCATTAATTAAATTTAGAAATGGGACGAATCAAATTCTAATTGCTACAGATTTAGCAGCAAGAGGAATAGATATCCCAGAAATGAAATATATTATTCATTTTCAACTTCCATTATCTAGAGAAGAATTTACGCATAGAAACGGAAGAACTGCAAGAGTTTCAGCAAAAGGAACCGCGTATGTTTTAAAATGGAAAGAAGAACGATTACCAGAATTTATTGGTACTCCTCCAATAGAAGATATTAGCAAGCAATCTTTAAGGAAGCCCGTTTTTTGGGAAACCTTATTTATTTCTGGAGGAAGAAAAGATAAAATCTCCAAAGGAGATATTGCAGGAATGTTTTTTAAATTAGGGAAACTAACAAAAGATCAACTAGGAATTATAGAATTGAAGCAAGACTGTGCTTTTGTTGCGGTACCAGCTACCATTGCAGATCAGTTGGTAGAAAGCTTAAACAATACAAGATTAAAAAAGAAAAAAGTACGAGTTACAAAAATCTAAATAATAGAACAAATAGATTTTATTCTTTAAATAGCTTACATTTACATGGTTGGTAAAATGAGTTGTTATCTGTAATCATTCAATAGCTTTATTTAACCTTTTAGTTTACCAATCATTTTAGTAGTTCTTAAACATTAAAACAAAGTATCCTATCGAAAATCCAAAATTTTCTAGAGATATCAATCCAGATTTCTCTAAGACATTAAGAAAAAGAGTTAATTATTATTTTAAATCAAATAATATTAACAGAAATGCCAATGCAAATATGGTAGCCAAGACAGTTTTTATGTTAACGTTGTTTTTTATGCCTTTACTTATTCTTTCCTCAGGATACGTAGATTCTATAGTACTACTTTTTTCACTTTACGTGTTAAGTGGATTTGGAATGGCAGGGATAGGGATGGGAGTAATGCATGATGCCATTCACGGATCATATTCAAAAAATAAAAAAATCAATACTTTTCTCGGGTATTCCTTCAACCTTATTGGTGGAAGCGCTATCATTTGGAAAATACAACACAATGTTTTACATCATACCTACACAAATATTGATGAAGCAGATGATGACTTAAATGCGCCTTTCTTTTTGAGGTTTTCTCCCCATGCAAAGCATTACTGGGTGCATCAGTTTCAACATATATACATTTGGTTTTTCTATTCTATATCAACAATATCATGGATAACCTCTAAAGACTTTGTACGTTTAAAACGATACAAAAACATGGGCTTTTTTGATAAAAAAAATGAATATGAAAAAACTTTAGCAGCTATGATTGCATGGAAGTTATTATATTATTCTTATGCTTTAGTTTTACCCATGATACTGCTTCCTTTTTCTTGGGGAATAATCTTAGTAGCTTTTTTATGTATGCATTTTGTAACTGGGTTTCTAGTGAGCATCATATTTCAAATTGCCCACATTATGCCTACAACAGATTTCCCACTCCCAAATAAAAATGGACAAATGAAAGAATGTTGGTATGGACATCAATTGGCAACCACAACAAATTTCTCACCCAATAGTAAACTTTTATATTGGTTGATTGGCGGACTAAATTACCAAGTAGAACATCATGTTTTACCTGACGTTTGTCACGTGCATTACAAAGATATTTCAGAAATTGTTGCAACTACGGCAAAAGAATTTGGAATGACTTACCACGTCAAGTCATCACTTTTTCAAGCAATTTCAGCTCATACTAAAATGCTTCGTTCATTAGGTAGAAAATAAACCACGTAACTTTTATAGTATAAGTTTCAACTAAATAATTGAACAAAACCCCTTAATAGTAAGAATTTAAATAAATGATTTCTTTATTTTAAAGTAAATAGATATCTTTGAAAAATAATTATAACACATTTTAAATAACGAATGGCAAAATCGCAACAGACATTTAATAAGAGTGAAAAAGAGAAGAAGCGTTTAAAAAAGCGTGAAGACAAGCGTAAGAAGATGGAGGCTCGGAAATCTGATTTGAAGGAAAATGGGAGCAAAGGAATTGAATTTGCTTATGTAGACCACAATGGAAATTTAACAGACACTCCACCAGATCCGTCATTAAAAGTTAAAATAAAAGCCAAGAATATAGAGATTAGTGTTCCTAAAATGACAGAAGCCGATAAGGTAGATCCAGTTAGGAATGGTAAAGTTTCGTTCTTTGATTCTTCAAAAGGATTTGGATTTATCATAGATACAGAAAACCAAGAAAAGTATTTTACTCATGTTAGTGGTATCATAGATCAAATAGCTGAAAATGATAAAGTTACTTTTGAATTAGAACGAGGTATGAAAGGTATGAATGCTGTGAAAGTTACATTAAAAAAGTAAACTATCACCATCAATATACATAGGCTGCAAATTTAAATTTGTAGCCTTTTTTGGTACAAATACATTTTGAATAAGAACATCTTCTTCATTTTTTTAGTATTTTTATTTTTTTTAAAATAACCTCCAACTATGAAAAAAATTCATATAATTTTATTCCTATTCTTCACTATTATTAGCTGTAAGAATGATAGCTCACAATTAAATTTAGGCGCAATTGTTTATTTTAATGGTTATATCATTACCATGAAAGGAAATTCTCCAGTATACGCAGAGGCCCTTATTGTAAAAAACAAGAAAATTCAATTTGTTGGATCATTAGAAGAAGCAATGAAAATTGCTGGAAACGGACATCAAATGATCAATTTAAAAGGTAAGACTCTTTTACCTGGCTTTATTGATGGTCATGCACATTTTGCTTCATTTTCTGCTCAAGCAATTGGTGCAAAGATACTACCGCCACCAGATGCAGGGGCAAAAAACATTGCAACATTAATCAGTATTTTAAAAGCATGGAATACTCCTGAAAACAGAGCATTAACAGGTTGGATTTTTGGGATGGGGTTTGATGATTCTGTTTTAGAGGAAAAAAGATTTCCAACAAAGCATGATTTAGATCAAGTATCTACAGAGTTTCCAATCATGATCATTCATATTTCAGGTCACTTTGCAGTTGTGAATTCTAAAGCATTAGAACTGTTAATGATTACCTCAGAAACTAAGAACCCTGAAGGTGGAATTATTAGAAGAGAAAAAGGTAGTGAACCAAACGGGGTTTTAGAAGAATTAGCGGCAATTCCCTACATGCTAAAATTTTTAAACCCAACATCAAAAGAAGCTGCAGATCATTTTTTTGAAGCAGGACAGGAAATGGCATTGTCATTTGGGTATACAACAGCTCAAGAAGGAAGAGCTATGGAAAATCATGAAATGTTGGTTAATGCATCCCAAGCAGGAAAACTAAAGTTAGATGTGGTAAGTTATGTAGATTATTTATTTGTAGATAAGTACATGAATTCTAAATGGAATAGTAGGTCTTATGACAATCATTATCGTATTGGAGGTATGAAATTAACCTTAGACGGTTCTCCTCAAGGAAGAACTGCATGGAGAACACAACCTTATTTATTAACACCTGATGGTGCTAAAGAGGGATATCTTGGGTATCCAGCAATTCCAAAAGATAGTTCAGTAATTGCCATTTATGATAAAGCATTCAAAAATAATTGGCAAATTCATACACATGCCAATGGAGATGCTGCCATGGATCAAATGATTAGAACCATGAAGCCCATAGCAGCTAAATATGGAAATACGAATAGAAGAAATGTTTTAATTCACGGTCAATATGTACGTAATGATCAATTAGATTCATTTAAAGATTTAGATGTAATCGCCTCTTTATTTCCTTTACATACATTTTATTGGGGAGATTGGCACAAAGAAATTATTGGAGATAGTTTAGGGAACAATATAAGCCCTACAAGAACAGCTTTAAATAAAGGATTAAAAATCACGATTCACACAGATGCTCCTGTTGCATTGCCAAACCTGATGCGTATGGTTGGGATTACTGTAGATAGAACGTCACGTTCTGGAAAAGTAATTGGAGAACATGAAAAATTAACTCCTTACGAAGCACTTCAATCCATAACTAGTTGGTCTGCGTATCAACACTTTGAAGAAGACCAGAAAGGAACTTTGGAAGAAGGAAAGTTAGCAGATATGGTTATTTTAGACAAAAACCCATTAAAAGTACCGCCAATTGAAATTAAAGAAATTGTAGTTTTAGAAACCATTAAAGAGGGGCTAACTGTCTATAAAAAGAAGTAAAAATAGCTAATTATTTTTAGTAGTTTAATTTATTTTTTTTCATTGCCCTACGATAATTCATTGCTACAGTGTCAAATTTTAAATGAAGTTCTTCAGATAAATCAAAAGGAACTTGAATGGGTCTTTGAGATTCAACAATTCGTTTGTCTTGATCAAAAATAACTTGTTCGAATTCTTGTAAAATAGTGTCTGGTTCCTCTAGGTTATAATTTCTGCCAATGATACAAAATCCACGACATGAATTTTTTGATATCGGTTGAGATGTAAAAAAATAGACCATTCCTTTTTTGCCTCCCCAACCCAAACGAAGAACAATGGTATATGGAAGATGAAGTTCATAAACACTTTTTCTTTCTGGTTTTACAACATCATCATTAGCAAAAATAGGAAAGTCATCACTGTTTTTTGCCTCAGGCCTTACAACCGAATAATGCAAAACTGTATCTTTTATGGTTACTTGGCAATCTGGAACCTCAGGTCTTTTAGGATCTCCTAATAAACCAGGATGTACCCATGGAAAATGACCAAAATCTGTAAAATTTTCAACTTGCCTAGAACTATCACACTTCCAATTAAATGGACCTGTGTTTACGATTTTCCAATTTTTTTGCTCAAATTCAGGAATGGTTGGTAAGTCAAAAAGAGATTTTTTTAACGCTACCCAAACAAGTCCAAATTTTTCTTGACAATGGTATTTGGGTGTTTTAGCTTTTAAAGGTATTTCTATTTCTTTTGCTTGCGGAATTAACATACAAGCACCTTTTTTATCATATTGCCAAGCATGATAAGGGCATACCAAACAGTCATCTTTTATCCAACCTAATGACAAGGCTGTTCCTCTATGTATACATAAATCTCGCATGGCATGTGGAGTGCCATCTGATGTTCTCCATACAACCACTGGTTCATCTAATAGAATAGTTCCAAAAGGCTTGTCTGCTTTAATTTCATCACTATAGCCAATAGGGTGCCAACAAGAAAGTAGTTTTTCTGGAAATATGTGTGTGTGTTGATTCATATGTAAATATAATTAATAGATGGGGATTTTCAATTGTTAGATTAATTCGTTATTTATTTAATAACTATTTAATAAAAGAGATCAAATGACTGTCTTAAGAATGTTTCGTATTATTTGAGCTCTTTTTTTTATATATTTATGTAGAATTAATTGACTTAAAACTTTTATGATGAAAAAATATTCGATGATACTTTGCATGCTTACCTATTTTTTTGTTGCCAACTTTCATGTTTTGGCTCAAAAATCAAGTAAGAATTTATATGGGGGATTAGAATTTAGAAATATAGGTCCTGCCATGACCTCCGGTAGAATTGCAGATATTGCAATACATCCTGAAAACGAAAATGTTTGGTATGTAGCTGTAGGCTCTGGAGGTGTTTGGAAAACAATGAACTCTGGAACCACTTGGAAGCCAATTTTTGACGATCAAAAAGTATATTCTACAGGGTGTATCACTATAGACTCTAAGAAGCCTAGCACTATTTGGTTAGGAACAGGGGAAAATGTAGGAGGACGACATGCTGGTTTTGGTGATGGAGTCTACGTAAGTCACAATGATGGCAAATCTTGGAAAAATATGGGATTAGAAAATTCCGAACATATCTCAAAAATTATTGTTCACCCAGAAAACTCAAACATCGTTTGGGTTGCCTCTCAAGGACCATTATGGAGTAAAGGTGGTGAACGTGGTGTATACAAAACAATAAATGGCGGAAAATCATGGAAACGCACTTTAGGAGATGCTGCATGGGTTGGTGCTACAGATATGCTGATAGACCCTACTAATTCAGATGTTTTGTATGCTGCAACATGGCAAAGACATAGAACTGTAGCTGGTTATCTTGGGGGTGGTCCAGGCTCAGGATTACACAAAAGTACTGACGGTGGTGAAACTTGGAAAG
>CAZAIL010000040.1:3364-16675 GCA_964485155.1 uncultured Flavobacterium sp. | reverse complement strand
AGTAAGTTGAGCAGTAAATCATCATAGTTAGTAGCCTTGCCTGTTTGATGATTATTTAATGCAGTGACAAAAATGTCTAATAAATCAGCAATAATCTTATAGCCTGCTACTTCTTTTTCAACCACCTCTTGACTCTTGTATATTTTTGAAATACTAATTTTAAGGATGTCATTAATTTGTGCTTCATAAGCACATTTATCTAGTAACGACGTAGAGAAAGTCCCTTTTAAAATAGGTGTTTCGTTTGCTAAAAATATATCTACGGCTTCATTAATTAGCGTATTGATAGCCAGTGCTCTTAAATAACTAATCCTATCTTTTTTAAATTTTAATGAATGGTATTTTTTTGTGTCTATAGAGTTTTTGACCAATTTAATCAGATACTCCAAGGCAAATTCTTCTTCAATTAACCCTAAATTAATTCCGTCTTCAAAATCTATAATCGTATAACAAATATCATCTGCGGCTTCTACCAGAAAGGTTAGTGGATGTCTGTGAAAGCTAATATCATTGGTGGTTGATTTTTTTAGCAATCCTAGGGTTTCAACTATGTCTAAAAAGGCATCTTTTTCAGACTGAAAGCACCCATATTTTTTATCTACAATATGGCTTGTTGGTTTCTTTGGTAATGATTCTTTAGGATATTTTATAAAAGCACCCAGTGTTGCGTATGATAATCGCAATCCACCTTGAATCCCTTCTCTGTTTTCAGTTAAAATTTTAAGTCCATTTGCATTCCCCTCAAAATCAATCAGATCTTGGTATTCTTTTGCTGTTAATAGCTCTTTATATTGAGCGCCATTTCCAGTTTTAAAATACTCTCCAATGGCTTTTTCTCCAGAGTGGCCAAAAGGCGGATTTCCAATATCGTGCATTACAGATGCAGCTGCCACAATGGCTCCAAAATCATTAAATGTATAGCCTAGCTCTTTTAGGTTAGGGTATCTTTCTAACAACACTTTCCCAACCCTTCTTCCTAAGGTTCTACCCACAACAGATACCTCTAAACTATGGGTAAGCCTAGTGTGTACAAAGTCTGTTTCTGATAGTGGAATGACCTGTGTTTTGTCTTGTAAGCTTCTAAAAGCCTCAGAAAAAATGATGCGATCAAAATCTACTTCAAAACCCAAACGTGTTTCGTCTTGTTCTGCTCTTGGTCGTTTTTGAAGGTCTCCAAAGCGTTTTAAAGAAAGTAGTTGTTCCCAGTTCATTGTATCAAGAATTTAGTTTATTCATTTCTCTTCGAAGTTAACAAAAAAAGAGAAGCCTCTTAAAACAAGACTTCCCTTTTAATATCTATTAGTTAAATAATTTCTAAGATCCGCACATTAAGCAATCATCATCTGGCTCGGCATTTTTAGAAGAATCAACCATTGCTTTAAACTCTTTTGGAGTCATTGGCACGTCTTCTTCTTCTTTTGTAACTGCTTTCTTTTCTTTAGAAAGGGTAAACTGAATGGCATTTACCGCTGATTTAGTTCTTAGATAATACATCCCGGTTTTTAATCCAGATTTCCAACCATAGAAATGCATGGAGGTTAATTTTGCATAATCTGCATCTTGCATAAATAAATTTAATGATTGTGATTGATCTATAAAGTATCCTCTATGACGAGCCATATCTATAATATCTTTCATACTCATTTCCCATACGGTCTTGTACAACTCTTTTAAATCTTGTGGAATTTTATCTATGTGTTGAATAGATCCGTTTGCACGCATAATCTCTTCTTTCATATTGTTGTCCCATAAATCCATCTCTACCAAGTCTTCTAATAGGTGCTTGTTTACGACAATAAATTCTCCAGACAGTACACGTCTTGTATAAATATTGGAAGTATACGGCTCAAATGCTTCGTTATTTCCAAGGATTTGAGAAGTTGAGGCTGTTGGCATTGGTGCTACCAATAATGAGTTTCTAACACCGTGTTTGATCACATTTTTACGTAATTTTTTCCAGTCCCAATTTCCACTTAAATCTTCATCATTAATTCCCCACATATTGTATTGGAATTCACCCTCTGACATTGGAGATCCTTTAAAAGTAGAATACGGTTCTTTTGCTTTTGCTATTTCCATAGAGGATTGAACCGACGCAAAATATAAGGTTTCAAAAATTTCTTGATTCAGTTTTTTAGCAGTGTCAGATGTAAATGGCAAACGCAACATAATAAATGCATCTGCGAGTCCTTGCACACCTAAACCAACTGGTCTATGACGGAAGTTAGAGTTTTCTGCTTCTTTTACTGGATAGTAATTTCTATCAATAACCGTATCTAGGTTTCTTATCACTTTTTTGGTTACATCGTATAGTTTTTTGTGATTGAAAAACTTTTCTCCGTTTTCTTTTTCACTAATAAACATTGGCAAAGCAATGGAAGCAAGATTACATACAGCAACTTCATCATTGGCCGTATATTCCATGATTTCAGTACACAAATTAGAGGAACGAATGGTTCCTAAATTCTTGTGATTTGATTTACGATTTACAGCATCCTTATAAAGCATATAGGGAGTTCCTGTCTCTATTTGTGATTCTAATATTTTTTCCCAAAGCTCTCTTGCTTTGATTGTTTTTCTTCCTTTCCCTACTTTTTCGTATCCTTCGTATAGTTTTTCAAATTCGTCACCATAGGTGTCAAATAAATGAGGACATTCATTTGGGCACATTAATGTCCAGAGTCCATCTTCTTGTACTCTTTTCATGAATAAATCTGGCATCCACATCGCATAAAATAAATCACGTGCTCTCATTTCTTCTTTTCCGTGATTCTTTTTCAAGTCTAAGAATTCAAAGATATCTGCATGCCAAGGTTCTATGTACATTGCAAATGATCCTTTACGTTTTCCTCCTCCTTGGTCTACGTAACGAGCCGTATCATTAAATACCTTTAGCATTGGTACAATTCCGTTAGAAGTTCCGTTAGTTCCTCTTATATAGGATCCTGTAGCACGTACGTTATGAATAGACAAGCCAATACCTCCAGCTGATTGTGAAATTTTAGCAGTTTGTTTTAATGTATCATAAATTCCATCAATACTATCATCTTGCATTTGTAATAAAAAACATGAAGACATTTGTGGTTTTGGAGTTCCAGCATTGAATAAGGTAGGTGTAGCATGTGTGAAAAACTTCTTACTCATTAATTCGTACGTAGCAATAGCTTCATCTATATCATTTAAATGAATCCCAATAGAAACACGCATTAGCATGTGTTGTGGTCTTTCTACAACAATTCCGTTTAACTTTAATAAATAAGAACGTTCTAGTGTTTTAAATCCAAAAAAGTCATAGTTAAAGTCTCTACTATAAATAATGGTAGAATCTAATTTCTCTGCGTTATTTGAAATAATTTTAAAGACTTCATCAGATAATAAAGGCGCTTTTTTACCTGTTCTGGGATTTACATATTCGTGTAAATCCACCATGGTTTCTGAAAACGATTTTTTAGTATTTTTATGTAGATTAGATACGGCAATTCTTGCAGCTAGTTTTGCGTAATCTGGATGAGCGGTTGTCATAGTCGCGGCAATTTCTGCAGCTAGACTGTCTAATTCTGGTGTGGTAACTCCGTCATATAATCCTTCAATTACGCGCATGGCTACCTTTACTGGATCAACAATCTTGTTAAGTCCGTAACACATTTTCTTTACTCTTGCCGTGATTTTGTCGAACATCACTGGCTCTTTTTTGCCGTCTCTTTTTACTACATACATGCTGCTATTGCTTTTTAATTAGTTGTCAACCGCACAAGCGGATTGATTATTTTTTTGTCTTCCCCTGTTAAAATTAGGTGCTATTTTTTAGAATAGACTTCTAAAAATCTGCATCAAAACTAATGCTTCCAGTCCCACCGGACTTCACTCCAGCTTTTTGGTATTCTGATACTCTTTTCTCAAAGAAATTGGTTTTTCCTTCTAAAGAGATCATTTCCATAAAATCAAAGGGGTTCGTTGAATTGTACTCTTTTTCGCAATCAAATTCTTCTAATAATCGATCGGTTACAAACTCTAGATACTGAGTCATTAACTTTGCATTCATCCCAATTAAACTTACTGGTAATGATTCTGTAACAAATTCTCTTTCAATAGTTAAAGCATCTACAATAATTTCTTTAATCCTATCTTTTGGCACTTTATTGACGATATGATTATTGTGCAAATGAACCGCATAATCACAATGCATTCCTTCGTCTCTTGAAATTAATTCATTAGAAAAAGTAAGTCCTGGCAATAATCCTCTTTTTTTTAACCAAAAGATAGAGCAAAATGCTCCTGAAAAGAAAATTCCTTCTACCGCTGCAAAAGCGATTAATCTCTCGGCAAATGAATCTGATTCAATCCATTTTAAAGCCCAATCTGCTTTCTTTTTAATCGCAGGAAAGGTTTCTATTGCATTGAATAATTTATCTTTTTCTTCATTATTTTTTACATAAGTATCAATTAATAAAGAATAGGTTTCTGAGTGCACATTCTCCATCATAATTTGAAATCCGTAAAAGAATTTAGCTTCAGAATACTGCACTTCATTTACAAAGTTTTCAGCAAGATTTTCATTTACGATTCCATCAGAGGCAGCAAAAAAGGCTAAAATATGTTTGATAAAGTAGCGTTCGTCTTCTGATAATTTGTTTTTCCAGTCTATAATATCTTCTGACAAATCGATTTCTTCTGCTGTCCAAATACATGCTTGTTGTTTTTTATACCAATCCCATAAATCATCATGTTGGATTGGGAATATTACAAATCTATTGTCATTCGGCTGTAAAATTGGTTCTTGTAAAGACATTTTTTATTTAGGTTTTCTTTGGTGTTGAAAATTTTTTCTTAATATGGGGAATAACAAAGATTGAAAAAAAAGGAAGAAATACAAAGCGCTACTTATTCACAATACCTACTAAGTTTTTAACAAAACAGAATTTTAGTGAAAGAAACTCATTTCTTTATAATTTTTTAACAACCTGATGGCTAGGTTGTTAATCTCTGTTTTTTTTACAAACCCTTGTTGTTGCTGACATTCTTAAAATAAGAATATTAAAAAATAAAAACGCTTTTAAACACTTTTTTTATTATATGTCTATCTCAATCTTTTTTGAAAACCGATTGATATTAAAAAAACAATTCTTTAAATCAGCTTTAATTAATAATAGCTGAGGTTGGTGGTAAAAAATTGAAATTCATAAATAAATAGCAAGAAACTAGAATTAACAGAAAAATAGGCAAAAGAAAAAAGATCGTTATATTTTCAATATTGCTTTTTTATCATAAGAAACCCCAGTAATTAAATTACTGGGGTTTCTATTTATTTTTGTTTCTTTTATTAAAAGGTAGCTGTTAATTGCATTGAAACTTCTATTTCAAAGTCTAGATCTCCTTCATCTGAAATTCCCGTTCCAGAAAATTGAATTGTTAATGAAGTATTGTTTAAAAAATTAGCCTCAAGTTGATTTAAAATGACTTCGTCTGTAATTTCAAATACTGATGAATTTGATGCTTCAGTTGCAATATTTATATTAGAAATCGTGGCTATTACGTTTCCTTGAATAATAATCGAGGCTGTTTCTATTATAGCATTTGTGTTCCCAATTACATTTTTAAATTGATAACTTAAAGAATCTATGTTTATAGAGGAAATAGTATCAAAGTTTGAAACTATTTCAGTTATATCTTCGCTTGTTGTTTGGTCATAATCTAAAGATGCTCCATTTGTTTGTGGAAAATTAACAATTATAGATTCGTTAATAGATGTGCTTGCTGTAATTTGAACTGTATCGGAATCTTCACAAGAGGTAATTAAAACAAGTGCAAAAAACATGGTAACTAATTTTTTCATTTTTTATTTTTTATTTATAGTATAAAGATACCCATTTATTTATATTCCTTAGCCACCTTTTCTAGTTCTGTATACCAATCTTTGCCAAATTTTCTAATTAATGCTTCTTTCACAAATTTATAAACTGGAATTTGTAATTCCTTTCCTAAAGAGCAAGCATCACTACAAATATCCCATTTATGATAATTTACAGCAGCAAACTCACTATAATCTTTTACTCTTACAGGATACAAATGACAAGAAATTGGCTTTTTCCAATCAATAACTCCTTTATTGTATGCTTCTTCAATACCGCAGAGAGCAGTATTTTTTTCATTAAAAATAAGGTATGCGCATTCAGAGTTATTGACTAAAGGTGTTTCTAATTCTCCAAAATCACTAATGATAGAGGTTCCTTGATTTTCTATTTCTCTAATTCCTTCTTTTCTTAAAAAAGGTTTTACTTTTGGGTAAATCTCTTTTAAAATACTTACTTCTTCCTTATCTAATGGCGCTCCTGCTTCTCCTGAAACACAGCACTCTCCTTTACATTGAGAGAGATTACAGACAAAATCTTTCTCGATAAGGTCTTCGGATACGATGGTTTTTCCTAATTGAAACATCTCGCAAAAATAGTATAAAAAATTTCTATTAATTTTACATTTTGATACCCTTAGTTTTATAATTTTGTATTTGAAAATAACGTAAGAATGAATTTTAATTTTAAAGAAATATTTACCGCATTTATGGTGTTATTTGCGGTGATAGATATTGTTGGAAACATTCCAATTATTATAGATTTACGAAAGAAAGTTGGACATATTCAGTCTGGAAAAGCTTCTATAATTGCGGGAATTATCATGATTATGTTCCTTTTTTTAGGACAAAGTTTGTTAGAGCTAATTGGCATCGATGTGTATTCATTTGCGGTTGCAGGTTCATTTATACTTTTTTTTATAGCCTTAGAAATGATTTTAGGAATCACTCTTTATAAGGATGATGAAGATGCTGAATCAATTACAGCCACAGTATTTCCACTAGCTTTTCCGTTAATTGCTGGCCCCGGAAGTTTAACAACCTTACTTTCTTTAAGAGCTGAGTTTCATATAGAAAATATTATTCTTGCTGTTTTATGTAATGTGGTTGTTATTTATATTGTCTTAAAAACCTCTCCAAAAATAGAGCGAATTATTGGTGCAAACGGAATCAAAATTATCCGTAAAATATTTGGCGTAATTTTATTAGCTATTGCTGTTAAGTTATTTGCTGCAAACATACAAGCGCTGTTTTAATGGTTTTTGATGTTTTAATTATTGGTGGTGGGGTTGCAGGGATGCAGTGTGCCTTAGTCCTTGGATCTGGTCTTAAAAAACCCTTTGCTAAAAATAAAAAAGTAGGCATACTTCTTCATCAAAGAAGTTCTCATTTACAAAATGCTCTTTTTAATAATGTTCTTGGTTTAACTTCTGGCACTCTTGGAGGGGACATATTAATTCAGGGGAAGAAGCAGTTGACTGAAAATTATTCTGATGTTTCACAAATTGAACATGAGAAAGTGATTTCTATTGCTAAATACAATGATTTATATGTTGTGAAAACAAACAAAAACGAGTTTAAGTCTTTGATTGTAGTGATGGCTTTAAATTATGCAAAGCCTTTTACAATTAAGGGCTTAGATGATTATATAGAACCTCATCAAAGAGCAAAGGCAGTAAAAGACAGAATTCAGCTAAAAAACGAAAACTACCTCGTTAAAAAAGGATTGTATGTTTGTGGAACTTTGGGGGGCTGTAGAAGTCAGTTTGCAATTGCAGCAGGCAGTGGAGCTATTGTAGCTACAGACATTCTAACGCTTTGGAATGATGGAGTACATACCCAAGTTCATGATAAAATCTAAATCGATTTTTTTTCAATCTTTCCTAAGATATTAAGAATTAAGATTGCCAAACCAACTAAAATTTCGACTGAAAAAATCCAACTAAAGGCTTCTTTTTCTAGTTGGTTTACTAGACCGCTAGACAAAAAAAACACCCCATAGAAGTACCAGAATACTTTTCGATACGATGATTTTTTTGTCTCAGGGATCTTTGTCATTTTCATGGAAACAAGATGTATTATTCCTACAACTATAAAAGTAACTATCAAGATTAAAAATCCTTTTCCCATAAAATAGCGATGTTTTTTATAAAATTAAAAACTACTCAACAGTAACTGATTTTGCCAGATTTCTTGGTTGATCTACGTTTTTATTTAACATTACTGCGATATGATATGACAATAGTTGAAAAGGAATGGTTGTTAACAAAGGAGTTAATGCTTCTTCAGTTTCTGGTATTTCAATGACATGATCAGCAATTTCTTTTACAGTTACATCACCTTCTGTAACAATCGCAATAATCTTACCGCTCCTAGATTTAATTTCTTGAATATTACTCACCACTTTTTCATAATGTCCCTTATTGGTGGCAATCACAAAAATGGGCATATTCTCGTCAATTAATGCGATAGGACCATGCTTCATTTCAGCAGCAGGATATCCTTCTGCATGGATATATGATATTTCTTTTAATTTTAAAGCACCTTCGAGTGCTACAGGAAAATTGAACCCTCTTCCTAGATATAAACAGTTTTTAGCGTCTTTATAAACACTCGCTATTTCTTTAACCTTACTGTCAAGTTCTAGTAATTTTTGAACCTTAGAAGGTATTAATTTCATTTTCTGTAAGTAAGTATTAAATTCTGTATTTGAAAGTGTTCCTCTAGCTTTTGCTAATTTTAGTGCAATTAATGATAGTACTGTAATTTGAGTTGTAAACGCCTTGGTAGAAGCAACTCCAATTTCTGGACCTGCATGCGTATAGGCTCCAGCATGTGTTTCTCTGGAAATAGAAGAACCAACTACGTTACACACTCCAAAAACAAATGCCCCTTTAGATTTTGCTAATTTTATGGCAGCCAACGTATCTGCAGTTTCTCCAGATTGGGAAATAGCAATTACAATATCTTTGGGTGTTATAATTGGGTTTCTATATCTAAATTCAGATGCATATTCAACCTCAACAGGAATCCTTGCCATGTCTTCAAAAAGATATTCTCCTACAAGCCCTGCATGCCATGATGTTCCACAGGCTACAATAATAATACGTTCAGCATCGAGGAACCTTTGAAGGTTATCATCTACACCGGCCATTCTTATAATCCCTTGATCAGCCAACATTCTTCCTCTATAGGTATCCGTAATAGCCTTTGGCTGTTCGTGAATTTCTTTGATCATAAAATGATCATACCCTCCTTTTTCTATTTGCTCTAAGCTTATTTGAAGTTTTTGAATTACAGCATCTACATAGGAATCGTCCATTATTTTTCGTACTCGGATATCTCTTCCAGGTTTGATAATCGCCATTTCCTCATCTTCTAGATAAATAGCGTCCTTGGTAAACTCAATAAATGGCGAAGCATCTGAAGCTATGAAAAATTCTTCGTTATTCTTTCCTACTCCAATTGCTATTGGGCTTCCTAATCTTGCTACAATAATTTCATTAGGTTTTTTCTTATCAAAAACGGCAATTGCGTAAGCACCTGATACTTGAGTCAGTGCTATTTGTACAGCCTTTCCCAGTTTGCATTTTTCTTGTTTTTTTACTTCTTCAATTAAATTTACAAGAACTTCTGTATCTGTATCGCTTTGGAAAACATACCCTCTAGAAATTAATTCTTTTCTTAGGGTATCATAATTTTCAATAATTCCGTTGTGTACAATTGCTAGATCCCCAGATTGAGAAAGATGTGGGTGAGAATTTACATCATTAGGAACTCCGTGAGTAGCCCACCTTGTATGGCCAATCCCTATATTTCCTTCTTTTCTTTTTGGGTCTTTGTTGGTTATTTCTTCTAATGCAGAAACTTTTCCTTTCGTCTTAGACAAATTAATTTCGTCACCATCATACATCAAAACTCCTGCACTGTCATAACCTCTATATTCGAGTCTTTTTAATCCATTTATAATTATAGGGTATGCATCTTTATTTCCAATGTATCCTGAAATTCCACACATTTTTTTATATTTTTAGGGAGTGTATAATAGCTTTTAATGTTTACTCATTTACTGTTTTAATAGAATATGATATTTTTAACTGAGCTCTTCTTGCTTGATTAGTAGTCGTATGATTTAACAGCATGACTGCTTTTGGGCTCCAATTATGACTCCTAACTATTGTGTCTGTGGCAATAGCAGGAAGATCCGTTGGATTGAATGCTCTTACACCTAATAATGGTAAATCATTTATAGTACCTGACAACAATTCTGACATGTAATCGGTAATTTTAAACGTGTAAGAATCAGGTCTGTTTGATTCGTCTAGTTGTAAGAGTCCTCCTACCTGATTAACTCCTTCTGTTGTATAATCTAGGATTTGACTAGCCTTTTCTTCACCAGAATTACTTGCTCCGTCTTTGTATATAAATAGTTGAAAAGGGGCTATTGTATCTAACAGAACCACATCTTTATCTACAAACAACGTAATAGCAGCGTCATTGATAAGCCAGTTTTCTGTTCTTAAATCTTCTAAACCGTCAGGAATCCCATTCATATCTGTATCATCTCCCAAAATTTTCAACTGAGCCATAGAGCCTGCTGTTCCTTGAATTGCAATATTGTTAGACCCTGATGATTGACTAGGAGTCATTTTATATTCGCTATTTCTTATTCCTCCAAGTAAAAAAGTGTCTGTCTTTTTGATGGTATCTATAACAACTGTTCCTCCTGATGTTACAACAGTATTGGTATAATAAATATCGATTAATGGCTGAAGTGTTGGACTGTTAAAACTTAATGACATTAGAGAACCGCCGTCTCCTTCTGCTTGTATCTTTAGCCCTCTAAAGTAATTGTTAAATGCATCTTGAGAAGCAAAATTTGAAGTTTCATATTGATCAAAAAGCAGCTCTTTAATTCGATTCTTTTTAAGCGGGATGCTTATAAAAGGATTAGAGTTAGTATATATGATGGTGTCTGTATCATAAACAACACCAGTACTTAATGACCTTGTAACATATTGAGCTGTATCTCTTACGTTGGGTTTGAATTGTGTATCTTCAAAAAAGTTTAACTTTTCAGAAGAGACATCATAGCTATGATCTGAAAAATACTTGTTCTGAGAGGAAGGTGATGAAGGGTTTAAATTACTTAAATACGTTTCTAGTCTAAATACGTTTAAGGTAAACGCTGTAAATGGATCCCCTATAATAGAGTCTAAGACAAAGCTGGAAGCTGTTGTGCTCAACAAAGATGCGTTGTATGGTATTCTTAACAATACAGTATCAATAGAAGTAACAACTATTGTGTCTGAACCATATTCTTCATCAACTATCGTTAAATCTTGGGGAATACCAAGTTGAGCAATAATAGATGCCTCTATTTTTTTGAATTTGTCATTATTATAGACTCCCAGTAGGTACTGCCCTAGCACACCGCCAATTACAAAACCATCTGATTGAACGTTTTCGATATTTTTCCCCAAAACTTCTATCTGAAAAATAGTGTCTTTTGTTGTGAATTCTCCATTTCTAATTATTCCGGTGCTTATATCTCTAAAATCTTCTTCACAAGAAATAACTGACCCTAAAAAAAACGCTGTAACAACAACATATAGTGTTGCTTTGATATATTTTCTTAACATAACCAACCTAAGTTTACTCTTCTGATATTAATTCTTTGTAAAAATTTAAATATGATTCAAAAGAATCTTCTTCTTGAAATGATAGTTCAGGAATACCACTATTACTGATTTCATTCGCAATTTCTTCTGGAATGTTTTTACTTCCTTGAACAATTGCATCAGAATTTGATATTGCACTTTTAATAATATTTGTGTAGTTTGGCTCTTCTAAAATGCTAATTTTATTATCTGAAATCTTATCAAACTTTATTTTATCTGCAAGACCGCTATTTAGTGTTCCTTCAAAATCTTTATCGTAAACAGAGGTAACTATTTTACTTTCTAGAAACAAAGGCTCATCGCTGTAATACTCTTTTATATATAGTGGCAGTAATGAAGCCATCCATCCATGAACGTGAATAATATCTGGCGCCCAGTTTAGTTTCTTAACAGTTTCAACAACTCCTTTAGCAAAAAATATCGCTCTTTCATCGTTATCTGAGAAGAGTTGATCATCTTCATCTGAAAAAATTGCTTTTCTTTTGAAGTATTCATCATTATCAATGAAATAAACTTGCATTCTTTCCTTAGGTATCGAGGCAACTTTAATAATCAAAGGCATGTCCATGTCATTGATTATAAGATTCATTCCCGACAAACGAATTACTTCGTGCAGTTGATGTCTTCTCTCATTAATTACCCCAAAACGAGGCATGAATATCCTTGTTTGAACACCCTTAGAATGCGCTTTCTTTGCTACATTAAATGCAGTAGATGCTATCTCTGTCTCTGGCAAATAAGGTACAACCTCAGAAGAAACATACAATATTCTCTTATCTTTCATTAAATTAAAGCCTTTATATAAGTTTGCAAAAGTACGAATTTTTATGCAAAAGTCTTGTTAAAATACTAAGTTTGCAGTCATATACAATATTATAATATGAAGGTTTTTAAAACTCAGAAAAAACTTAGAACATATTTTAAGGAGTTCTATTCTGAAAACACTACAATAGGATTTGTGCCTACAATGGGGGCGCTCCACAAAGGTCATGTCTCTTTAATTGAAGAATCCTTAAGAAATAATGATATTACTATTGCAAGTATATTTGTAAATCCCACACAGTTTAACAAAAAGGAAGACCTAGAAAACTACCCTAGAACTATTAAAAGTGATTTAAATTTATTAGAAAAAGTTCATTGTGATGTTGTTTTTATCCCATCTGTATCTGAAATATATACTAATAATATTTCCGCTAGTCATTTTAATTTTGATGGTCTAGAGTCCCAAATGGAGGGAAGATTCAGAAAAGGTCATTTTAATGGAGTTGGGACCATTGTAAAAAAACTATTTGAAATTTTACAGCCAACAAATGCTTATTTTGGAGAAAAAGATTTTCAACAATTACAAATAGTCCGTAAAATGGCAGAAAAAAACCACTTACCTGTTGCTGTTGTAGGATGTTCTACCTTTAGGGAAGATGACGGCTTAGCAATGAGTTCAAGAAATAAACGTCTAACGGATGACGAGAGAAATGCTGCTTCCATAATTTATAAAATATTAAAAAAAACTGCTGAAAAAATACAAACTCAATCCATCGATGACATTAAAAAATGGGTTTCAAATGAATTTAAAAAACATTCTTTTTTTGAGTTAGAGTACTTTGTGATTGCTGAAGAAGAAACCTTGGAAAATGCGACAATATTATCACCTAAAAAACAGTACAGAGCTTTTATAGCTGTCTATGCAAATACCATTCGATTAATAGATAATATCTCGTTAACTTGTTAACTTCTTTTTGGCTAATTATTTAGATTTAACTTTTAAAAAAGTAGTACTTTTAC
>CAZAIL010000040.1:0-3264 GCA_964485155.1 uncultured Flavobacterium sp. | reverse complement strand
TATTTCCCAACGAAAAAGACAATACACTTACCTAGTGACTCTCTCTATAAAGAAAATATTAAAAACTGTATTACCTCTTGTATTTGGAGGTTTTCTAGTTTGGTATTCTATCTCAAAAATTTCTGTTGACATCTTACTTGGTTATTTTAAAGACGCAAATTATAATTGGATTTTTCTAGGATTATTTTTTGGGATTTTAAGTCACTTCTCTAGAGCATACAGGTGGAAATTTATGTTAGACCCTTTAGGCTTCAAACCAAAGTTTACGAATAGTATTTTGTCTGTTTTAATTGGTTATTTAGTGAATTTAGCGCTCCCAAGAGCAGGCGAAGTATCTAGAGCTTTAGTGTTAACAAATTATGAAAATATACCTTTCGAGAAAGGATTTGGAACAATCGTTGCAGAGCGAATTGCCGACTTAATTATGATGCTATGCATCATAATTATTACCCTTTTTGTTCAGTTTGATTTTATTTACGAACTTTTATCTAATAATTTTGATCCAACAAAAATTGGGGTTGTGTTGGTAATTTTAATTCTTATTTTTTACATATTTACTTACTTTGTAAAAAAAGCAACATCAGGGTTTTTTTTAAGAATAAAAACCTTTGTTTTCGGGTTAGTTGAAGGTGTTACAAGTATCTTTAAAATGAAAAAAAAATGGGCTTTCATTTTTCATACCTTATTTATATGGGCTATGTATGTGCTTATGTTTTGGGCTACAATACCTGCAATTGAAGGATTGGAAGTGCCATTTGGTGGTGTTTTAATTGGTTTTATTGCTGGTGGATTTTCTATTGCTGCTACCAACGGTGGAATTGGTTTGTACCCAATTGCTGTTACTGCTGCTTTAGCACTATTTGATATCCCTACAGAACCTGCTAGTGCTTTTGGTTGGATTATGTGGACTGCACAAACTGCTATGGTAATCGTTTTTGGTGGGCTCTCTTTTTTACTTTTACCAATCTGCAATAAAGCAAAGTAATTTTCTTTTCTTTGTGTAAATTTATATTTAATGGCGAAGGCTAAAACTACTTTTTTCTGTCAGAATTGTGGGACACAACATGCTAAATGGATGGGGCAATGCAATGCTTGTCATGAATGGAATACCATTGTTGAAGAAATAATTCAAAAAGAAGTAGCAAGAGAATGGAAACAATCTAAGCCTATAAAAACCATCTCAAAACCTTTAAAAATTGAAGAAATTCAATTGAATGCAGAAGAAAGAGTTCCTACAAAAAACAACGAATTAGATACTGTTTTAGGTGGTGGTTTGGTAAAAGGATCTGTAACATTATTAGGTGGTGAGCCAGGTATTGGAAAATCTACATTACTATTACAAGTAGCTCTTGCAATACCTCATAAAGTCTTGTATGTGTCTGGAGAAGAAAGTCAGTCTCAAATAAAAATGAGGGCAGAAAGAATTCAAAAACATCCTTCTAATTGTCTTATTTTAACAGCAACAAATACGCAAGAAATCTTTAAAAATATTGAAGATGTAACACCTCAAGTCTTGGTGATAGACTCCATACAAACACTCCATACAAACGCTATAGAAGCGTCTCCCGGGAGCATCTCTCAAATTAGAGAAACGACTGCAGAACTCATAAAATATGCAAAAGAAACAGGCACTCCTGTTTTATTAATTGGCCATATAAACAAAGAGGGGCAAATAGCTGGGCCGAAGATTTTAGAACATATGGTCGATGTTGTTTTACAATTTGAAGGCGATAGAAATCACACCTACAGAATATTGCGTTCTCAAAAAAATAGATTTGGCTCTACTTCAGAATTAGGTATTTATGAAATGCTTTCAAACGGACTGAGAGAAGTTTCAAATCCGTCTGAAATTCTCATTTCTAAAAAAGATGCCGATTTAAGCGGATCAGCTATAGCTTCAACCTTAGAAGGAATAAGGCCTTTGATGATTGAAGTTCAAGCCTTGGTTAGCACTGCTGTTTATGGAACTCCACAAAGAACGACTACAGGTTATAATCTAAAACGCCTACATATGGTATTAGCCGTTTTAGAGAAAAGAGCTGGGTTCAAATTAGCTGCTAAAGATGTATTTTTAAATATTACGGGGGGAATTAGCATTGATGATCCTGCTATTGATCTTGCTGTTGTTGCTTCAATTTTGTCTTCCAATCAAGATGTTGCAATTTCACCTAACGTATGTTTTGCAGCAGAAATTGGTTTGGCAGGAGAAATACGACCTGTTTCTAAGATAGACCAACGAATCTCAGAAGCTAAAAAGCTAGGGTATAAAACATTTGTTGCTTCTAAATACAACAAAATTACACAAAAGGAACAAGGCATAAAGCTGCTCCTTGTCGGAAAAATTGAAGAAATATTTGCTACTTTATTTGCATAAAAAAACCAAGTATACATACTTGGTTTTTTACTCTTTTATTTCTAAAAAAAATAGTCTGCTATTTTTTATTTACTAGTTTAATATACTTTTCTAAGGCCATCGTCATAGAGGGTGTCTCAGGAGACGGAGCTGTAATATTACACTTTAAACCAGCTTCTGTTGCAGCTTTTACGGTAGAATTACCAAAGACTGCAATTCGAGTATTTTTTTGTTTAAATTCTGGGAAATTGAAAAATAATGAGTCTATTCCTGAGGGACTAAAAAACACTAAAATATCATAGAAAACATCTTCTAAATCAGTTAAGTCACTCACGACTGTTTTGTATAAAATAGCTCTTTTCCAGTTCACACCTAGAGCATCTAGTTCAGAAGGAATTAAGGGCTTTAATTTATCTGATGAGGGTAATAAAAATTTCTCGTCTTTATGCTTTTTAATTAGTTTTCCTAATTCAGGAAATGTTCTTTTACCAACATAAATTTTACGTTTTCTGTACACTACGTATTTTTGCAAATAGAAAGCCACTGCTTCAGATTGACAAAAGTATTTCATAGCATCTGGCACTTTAAAACGCATTTCTTCAGCTATTCTAAAGAAATGATCTACAGCATTTCTACTTGTAAGAACAATTGCAGTAAAATGTGATAAATCAATTTTTTGAGCTCTCACCTCTTTAGTGGTGACCCCTTCAACATGAATAAAAGGCCTAAAATCTATTTTAACTTTCTGTTTATCAGACAAGTCAGAATAAGGAGATGTTTCTGTTTTTGGTTCTGGTTGAGACACCAGGATTGTTTTCACTTTCATAATCTACTTCTATTTTATTTAAAATATCAATTTAAACAAAACGAATAGCGGTGCTAATTCGAAGGCGCAAAGGTACAAAATAAAA
>CAZAIL010000039.1:12707-16962 GCA_964485155.1 uncultured Flavobacterium sp. | reverse complement strand
ATCTAGATTTAAAAAAATGAAAAAAATAATAGTCTTACAATTGTTGTTTTTTACAGTCATAATGTTGGCTCAACAGAATGATAATCTTTCTATTGGTTTCGAATCCAATTCACAATATTATGTTGATGACGAAAAAACAGGTGACTTTACAGAACCTAATAGGTTTAGATCCAACAACTATTTAAAAATAGATTATTCTATTTCAAAATTTTCTTTTGGTCTTCAAGCAGAAGGATATGAGCCAATGAGTTTATTAAATTATTCCCCTGATTTTAACAAAACAACTCTTGCACTTTATTATGCAAAGTATACATCAAAAAAAATTGAGGCTACTGCCGGATATTTTTACGAACAGTATGGTAGTGGGTTAATTCTTCGCTCTTGGGAAGATCGCCAACTAGGAATTAATAACGCATTAAGAGGCGGGAGAATTAAGTTTTTTCCAACAGAAAATATAGCCTTATCGGCTTTGTACGGAAATCAGAGAAGTGGTTTTAATGTTTCAGATGCAAGTATTTATGGTTTTAATTCAGAATTAAACATCTCTTCTATGCTGAAGGTGAACTCTTGGAATCTAGATCTAGGGTTTAGCTATGTTGGAAGAAAAGAAGAAAGTAATAACACAGATTTTAATTTTAATGATCTTACAAACGCATTCTCAAGTAGAATAGATTTTTCTAAAAATAATTTCTATTCTAGTGCAGAATTTGTCTCTAAAAGTAACGATGCTTTAATTATTTTTGATGAAATTAGAAATACAAAACCCGGTAGTGCAATCCTTTTTGATGTTGGATATGGGAAAAGAGGTTTTGGAATAAATGCCAACTTTAGAAGAATTGAAAATATGACTTTCTATTCTGAGAGAAAAGCCACCGGAAATATCTACAATCAAAATATTGTTAACTACATCCCTGCTTTAACAAAACAACACGATTACCTTCTTACAAATATCTATGTATATCAAGCTCAACCTCAGGTCTCCTTTCAAGATTTTGCATTATTAAAAATTGGTGAAATTGGAGGACAAGTTGATTTTTTCTATACACTTAAAAAGAAAACTGCCTTAGGAGGAAAGTATGGGACAAAGATTGCTGTAAACATGTCTTATTGGGCTGGATTAAGCGGAGACTATGACTATTTAAATTTCGAATATGATTCTGATCTTCTCAGATTTGGAAAAAAATATTTCTCTGACATCAGTTTAGAAATACGTAAGAAATGGTCTAGTGATTGGAGTTCGGTATTTTATTATGTAAACCAATACTATAACAAAAGATATGTAGAAGAAACTTTCGGAATCGTAAAAACAGATATTTTTGTCAGTGAATCAACCTACAAGTTGGGATCTGGTAAATCGTTACGATTTGAAGCTCAACACTTATGGTCTAAAGATGATAAAAAAAATTGGGTTGGTGGAACTGTAGAATTTAATCTCAGCTCAAAACTAGCTGTGTATGTAAATGACATCTATAATTACGGAAATGATGATGAAATGAAAAAAATTCATTACTATAATTTGGGAGGTAGTTATACTATAAAGGGCCATAGATTTGCTTTAAATTATGGAAGACAGCGAGGTGGTCTTATTTGTATTGGAGGAGTATGTAGGTTTGTTCCCGAAAGCACAGGCGTAACAGCTAATGTTGTACTTTCTTTTTAATTTCCTTTCAAAACTCTTAAAATTCTTAGTATTTAAATTTCTTTTTGAAAAAAAATAGACAAAAAAATTTAACTAATATTTATGAAAATTGCTTAAAGTTTAGGCATACTTTCATTTCCTATAAATTGGTTAGTTATAAACTTTAATAATATTATTTTTTTTACTTAATGAAAAACATTTTTGTCCTGCTTTTTTTTGCATATTACCCTGCTTTTTCACAAACATCAAACAAATCTGTACTCGCAAAATATACCATTGATGAAATTAAAATTGATGGTATTTTAGATGAACATTCTTGGGAAGGAGTAGCACCAGCAACCAATTTTTTTCAGTATTTCCCAACAGACACAGCACAAGCTAAAAGGCAGGTTGAAATTAAATTCATGTTTAATGACAGAAGTTTGTATGTGGGAATAAAAGTATATGCTGGAGGTAAAGATTATATAATACCTTCCTTACGTAGAGATTTTAGAGGCGGTGCTAGTGATAGTGTTACCCTTATGTTTGACACTTTTAACGATGGAACCAACGCATTTATATTTGGCTCAAACCCTTATGGTGTTCGAAGAGAAATGTTACTATCTGGAGGTGGAAACTATATACGTGGTTTTAATACTGCCTGGGATACTAAATGGATTGGAGAATCCATGATACATGAGGATCATTATATTTTAGAATGGAAGATTCCTCTTTCTGCCTTTAAATACAAAGAAGGTGAAACCAAATGGCGATTTAACACCTACCACTTTGACACTCAAGACAATGAGCAAAACACATGGATTAATATACCTCAAAATCAATATATATTTAATCTTGCTTTTATGGGGGACCTTATTTTTGACAGGCCTTTAGGCAAGTCAAAGTCTCCTGTTTCCATAATTCCTTTTGTAAACACTATCACTGCTAAAGATTTTGAGAAAAATGAGAGCACTAGTAGCTTTAAAGTTGGAGGGGATGCAAAGTTAACGATTGCTAATAGCATGAATTTAGACCTTACACTAAATCCAGATTTCTCTCAAGTAGAAGTAGATCAGCAAGTAACAAATCTAACACGATTTGAAGTTGGATTGCCAGAACGAAGACAGTTTTTTATTGAAAATAGTGACTTATTTGGCAGTTTTGGAGATGGCAGAGATTCAAATCCGTTTTTTTCTAGACGAATTGGAATAGCAAAAAATATCGATGACGAAAATATCGAAAATAGAATCATTGCAGGTGTTCGACTAAGTGGTAAAGTTACCAATGATTTACGTCTTGGTATTTTAAGCATGCAAACTGACGAAGATATTGCCAACGAAATTCCAACTGTAAACAATTCAGTTATTTCTCTTCAACATAAAGTATTTAGTAGGTCTAACATTAGTCTTCTATTTATCAACAAGCAAGCAACTAAAGACTACGATTTTCTTGACGAGGAAGATACATACAATCGTCTTTTAGGAATAGATTATAGCTTAGCTTCTAAAGACAATACTTGGAGTGGTAAGTATTTTTTTCATAAATCATTTTCTCCAGGAGTTAGTACTAATGATTATTCTGCAGGATTTAGAACACAATATAATAACAGACTCCTAAATATTCGTTTAAGTGGTGTTTTTGTAGCTGATGATTTTAGATCTGATCTTGGGTTTGTAAGAAGAACTGATATTCTTAAAATAAATCCAAATTTTGAGCTAAAGTTCTGGCCTAAGAAAGGAAAAATTCAACGCCATTCATTTTCGGTTACACCTATCTCTATTTGGCGTCCTGAATTGGGTTATGAAAACTCTGATTATACTATATACAGCAGATGGCAAGCTAATTTTCAAGACAGTTCTCAATTGCGTTTTGAAATGCTTAACAAATTTACAAAGTTATATGATGATTTTGACCCTACAAGAACAGACGATGCAATTCCTTTACCAGCAGATCAGGATTACTATTACACAAGTTTTGAAGCAAGTTACAGGTCTGATCGAAGAAAAAAAGTCTCCTACAGGGTTAATCCTTCTTTTGGACAGTTTTTTAACGGAAACAAATATTCTCTAGAAACATCTCTCACCTTAAGATTACAACCTTATTTTTCTGGATCTATTCAGATGAACTATGATAAAATAGACCTACCCGATCCATATCCAGACGCCTCTATTTGGTTGATAGGTCCAAAATTAGATATCACTTTTACAAAAAATATTTTTTGGTCAACTTTTTTTCAATATAGTACCCAAAGAGAAAATTTTAGTATTAATACAAGATTTCAATGGAGGATAGCTCCATTGTCTGATTTATTTCTAGTCTATAATGATAATTATGCTACAGATGTTTTTGGTCCAAGATTTAGATCTTTAAACTTAAAATTCACGTACTGGTTAAATATATAATTAAACACAGTTTCTCTTTAACATTTTTTTAAGAAGTGCTAATAACTAGAAACTGTAACTTTCAAAATTCAATACAAATTCATTCAAACAATTCATTATGATTCAAAAGTTAATTTCAAGAATACTTGTCGTTATATTTTTCTTTGGACTGGCAGTAGATGTTTACGCTCAGCGTAAAAAAAAGAAGAAAAAAAATAAAGGAAAAATAGAACAAGTTGCAAAACCTAAACCTAAA
>CAZAIL010000039.1:0-12607 GCA_964485155.1 uncultured Flavobacterium sp. | reverse complement strand
AAACCTAAACCTAAAAAGGGTGCCATTCTTCCCTATGATAAAGTGGTTACAAAAGAAATGAAAACAGACAAAGGTTTGTTTAACGTTCATTCTGCTGATGATAAATATCTTTTTGAAGTTCCAGACTCTCTGATGAACAGAGAAATGTTAATGGTCACAAGAATTGCTAAAACTGCCAACGGAATAGGATTTGGTGGTGGCAAAACAAATACACAAGTTTTACGATGGCAGCGTAAAGGAAAAAAGGTGCTATTAAGAGTTGTGTCTCACAATGTTGTTGCTGACACAATTTTACCTGTTCATGAAGCAGTTGTAAACTCAAACTTTGAACCTGTTTTGTTTTCATTTCCAATCAAAGCATTTAACAAAGACACCACATCTGTGGTAATAGATGCTACTTCTTTATTTTCAACAGATGTAAAACCATTGGGATTTCCTCAGTTCTATCGCTCTAGATATAAAATTTCAAGAATGGACAAAGACCGTTCATATATAGACAGAGTTAGTAGTTATCCAGAAAACATAGAGGTTAGGCATGTAAAGACTTATTTTGCAAGTAAACCACCATCTAACGGAAGTGTTGGATCTATTTCTATTGAAATGAGTAATTCTATGATTTTACTCCCTAAAGTACCTATGAAGCGTCGTTATTTCGATGAAAGAGTTGGTTGGTTTGCAAGAGGGCAGGTTGACTATGGCTTAGATGCACAAAGAAGTAAAACAGTTACTTACCTAGACAGGTGGAGATTAGAGGTGAAAGAAGAAGATCTTGCCAAATTTAAAGCCGGAGAACTAGTAGAACCAAAAAAACAAATAGTTTACTATGTAGATAGAGCAACACCCGAAGTATGGAGAGAATATATTAAACAAGGAATTGAAGATTGGCAGGTTGCTTTTGAAGCTGCTGGTTTCAAAAATGCAATTATAGCGAAAGATCCACCAAGCAAAGAAGAAGATCCAGAATGGTCTCCAGAAGATGTAAGGTATTCTGTAGTTCGTTATTTAGCTTCACCTATTCCTAATGCAAATGGACCTCATGTAAGTGATCCGCGTTCTGGAGAAATTTTAGAATCTGATATTAATTGGTATCACAATGTGATGAGTTTACTACGTAACTGGTACTTTGTTCAAACTGCAGCAATAAATCCTGAAGCACAAACTATTGAATTTAAAGATGAAGTGATGGGCCGCTTGGTTCGTTTTGTTTCTTCTCACGAAGTAGGCCATACGCTTGGATTACCTCACAATATGGGGTCAAGTTCTGCTTACCCTGTAGACTCTCTACGTTCTGCCTCATTTACCAAAAAATTCGGAACTGCACCATCTATTATGGATTATGCACGTTTTAATTATGTTGCGCAACCAGAGGACAAAGGAGTTGCCCTAATGCCAGATATTGGACCATATGACAAACATGCCATTGAATGGGGGTATCGTCCAATTTTGGATAAAACTGCTGTAGAGGAAAAAGCGACTCTAAATAAGTGGATTTTAGATAAAGCAGACAACCCAATGTATCGTTTTGGTCATCAACAAGCGGGTGGTGTTGTAGACCCAAGTTCTCAAACTGAAGATTTAGGAGATGATGCAATTAAAGCGAGTTCTTATGGCATTAAAAATTTGCAAAGAATACTACCTAATATAGAGAAATGGACTACTAAAGATGGTGAAAATTATGATGAAATGGCAACAATGTATGGCCAGATTCTTAGTCAGTTTAACCGATACATGGGCCACGTAACTGCGAATATAGGTGGTGTGTATGAATATTACAAAACTTCTGATCAGGAGGGAGTTGTATACACTCATGTGGCTAAATCGCACCAAAAAAACGCTTTGAAATTAATTAATAAAGAATTGTTCTCAACTCCTACATGGATGATTGATAAAAACATCTATGCAAAGACTCAATTTTCTGGATCAATAGAAAAAATTGGAAGTGTTCAAACAAGAACCTTAAACAATATTTTAGATTCAGGAAGAATGGCTCGTATGATAGAAAATCAAACCATGAATGGTGCCAAAGCATACAGTTTAGTTGCAATGTTTTCTGACTTGAGAAGAGGAGTTTGGTCTGAGTTATATACTGGAAAAACAATAGATACTTATAGAAGAAGCTTACAAAGAGCACATATCAATCGTTTAGATTACTTGTTAAATATGGCAAAAAATCAACGAGGAGCTAATAGTGGATACTTTAAACAAAGTATTGTAAATATTGGTCAGTCTGATATTAAAGCTATGGTAAGAGGAGAATTAAATAGATTAAAGCGTCAAATAAGAACAGCTACTTCTAATGCTGCAAATACTACCAGTAAATATCATTTACAAGATGCTATTGCTAGAATAGATATGGCATTAGATCCTAAATAATACCTGCTCTTATAAGTATAAAAAAAGCCTCGCAGATTGCGAGGCTTTTTTTATGGATATTCTTTAGAATGGTAAATCGTCTGGTTCTTCGCTTGTTAAATCTGGAGCAGGTTGAAATTGTTCTGTTGGAGGTATTTGAGAAGGAGCTGCTTGAGCTAAACTTTCTATTCTCCATCCTTGCACAGAATTAAAATACTTTGCTTCTCCTTGTGGATTGATCCATTCTCTACCTCTTAAATTGATAGAAACTTTTACATCTTGCCCAACTGAATAACTATTTAATAAATCACATTTGTCTTGTACAAACTCAATCATGATCATTTGTGGATATTGTTCATCTGTAGTGACTACCAACTCTCTTTTTCGAAACCCATTACTTCCAAAAGTTTGAGTTTCTCCCATTAATTTAACCTTACCTATTACTTCCATAATTCTTATTTTGATAAAAGTACTTTCCAAGCACTTTCTAGATCGTTATTATCTAAATACTGTTGAGCAAATGTATGTTTTTTTACTATTTCTAGGCCAATAAATTGGGGATGTTCTTTTGTAAAGTTATCAACATCTTGCTCAGTTGGCAAGAATGTGATGTTTCCTAGCATCCCTAAATTATTTCCTGTTAAAACAGTACTATTTCTAATTGCTGAAGGAATTTGATCTACACCTATTCCTAATGTGAAAACTGGTTTTGGGATTTCAAAGAAACCTTCTCTAGCTCTAGTATAGTAGCTCCCTCCTGCTCTTGCTACCAAATCTATTTTATACTGATCTATCATACCTTCCGCATCTAAAACTGCCTCATGAATATGAATTTTCACTACTTCGCAAACAATCAAATTTCCGGCACCACCTTCAGTACCTGTATAAATAATATCTATGACCTTGCATTCAAACTGTACTGGTGACTCTAAAACTCTAAAAGGTTTCACCTCGTCGGAAGGAAGCATTGTAAATCCAGCTTTTTCAAATTCATTTACTCCTTCTGGATATTCTGAACTACTCAAGGACATCTGTTGAACAATGTCATAATTCACAACGTTTATGACTACTTCCTTAATTTTTTCAACATTTTGTAAGGTATGCTTGGTCGTATTTCCACGAACCCTTCTAGCTGGTGAAAAAATCATCATAGGTGGATTGGATCCAAAGACATTAAAAAAACTAAAAGGAGACAAATTTGGAGTTCCTTTTTCGTCAATTGTACTAGCAAAAGCTATTGGTCTAGGTGCAACAGCACCTAATAAATAGCCATGTAATTTTCCGGTTGGTATTTCTTTAGGATTGATGGAAAGCATGTGATAAAAAATTGTCTTACAAAGATACTATCAATTTTATAAATGAGTTATACTATTGAATCTAGTATATTTGTTTGATGACTTTTCTTAAAAACACACTTTTACTGAAACGGATTGCCCTTTTAATCTCGTTTACCATCGTAACCTTGATTCTTTGGAATACGTATACTTTTTTTGTGAAGTTTAAAACAGAAGAGCGCATGAAAATGGAAATTGTTGCAACGGCTATGCAAGAGTTTGCAATGAACCAAGACTTAAATGCCGATTTTAGTTTAGAAGATAAAATTATTAAAAGCAACACTAATATTCCTATGATTTTGGTTGATGAATATGGGGAAATAGGAGCCAATTCTTATACAAACTTAGACTCTATCAAAGCAAAAGACCCCGCTTATTTATTAGAGCAGTTGATAATTATGAAAGAGCAAAACAGCCCTATTGAAATTAATTTTTTTAAAAATAAAAAACAATATGTTTACTACAGAAATTCAGATTTATTAAATAAACTGTCCTATTATCCTTTAGCTTTAATTTTAATTCTTGCATTATTTCTATCTGTAATCTATATAATGTTCACTTCTAGTAAGATAGCAGAACAAAACAAATTATGGACAGGAATGGCAAAAGAAACAGCACATCAAATAGGAACGCCCTTATCTTCTCTACTCGGTTGGATTGCTATTTTAAAAATGGAAAATGTTAATGATAAACATATCGTTGAAATTGAAAAAGACGTGCATCGTTTGAACACCATTGCAAATAGATTTTCTAAGATTGGTTCGCTTCCATCGCTTAAGAAATTAGATGTAATTTCTGTTACCAAAAATGCCTATAATTATTTAGAATATAGAAGTTCAAAACAAATATCTTTTACATTTGAATCTCCTGAAAGAAAACTTTACAGTGATTTAAATGAAGAATTATATGGATGGGTGATAGAAAATTTAATTAAAAACGCTATTGATGCTATGTTGGGGAAAGGTGAATTATCTTTACATATAAATTCTGACTCAAAAAAAATTAAAATTAATATTTTAGATACTGGAAAAGGAATAAATAAATCATTGTTTAAAAAAATATTTAAACCCGGTTATACCTCAAAAAAACGTGGTTGGGGATTGGGATTATCTTTATCTAAAAGAATTATAGAAGATTATCACAATGGAAAAATATTTGTAAAAAAATCTGAGGTTCAAAAAGGGACTAACATTGAAATTCTGTTAGATGAAATTTCTTGATATTTCTTTCGCCAAAACAACAAATTCATCATCAGATAACTTCTCTTTTTCTTCAAAGCGCATATCGTTCATTTTATTTATAGGAATTAAATGCACGTGAACATGAGATACTTCTAAACCAATAACACTCATTCCTATTCGTTTACAAGGAACTGTTTTTTCTATAGCTTTTGCAACTCTATAAGAAAAGTCCATCAGTTCTAAATATAACTCTTTGTCTAGGTCAAATAACTTATTGACTTCCTTTTTTGGGATTACCAATGTATGCCCCTTTGCATTTGGATTGATATCTAAAAAAGCAAGATAATTTTCATCTTCTGCTATCTTGTAAGAAGGGATTTCTCCTAAAATAATCTTTGTAAAAACACTCATACCTGTCTATTTTTTTATAAAAATAAAAAACGCTTTCCATAAGAAAAGCGTTTCATTCAACTATTTTTTTGTTTTTATCTTGAAACTGCGGTAACTTCAAAGTTCATGATTCCGTTAGGAACTTTAATCGCAACGACATCACCCAATTCTTTTCCTAATAATCCTTTACCAATTGGAGAGTTTACAGATAATTTCCCGTTTTTGATATCAGATTCCGAATCTGCTACCAATGTGTAGGAAAACTCCATTCCGTTAGTTGTATTTTTTATTTTAATAATAGAGTGAATTAAAATTTTAGAAACGTCTAGTTGAGATTCATCAATAATTCTTGCACTTGCTACAACATTTTTAAGCTTCGCAATCTTTGTTTCTAATAGTGATTGTTCTTCTTTAGCTGCATGGTATTCTGCATTTTCACTTAAATCACCTTTATCTCTTGCGTCAGCAATTTCTTGAGTAACTCTTGGTCTTTCAATTTGCTCTAACTGCAATAATTCGTCTTTTAATTTTTTTAATCCCTCTGGAGTATAGTAAGAAACGTTACTCATGTTTTCTAATTTTTTAAAATCTTTTTTTAATTGTTTTTTTTTAGCTTAAAAACAACCTTCAATATAAAATAGAAAATCCCATTACCTTAAACAGGATGAGATTTAGATAACAAATGTACAAAATATTTGTAAATTGTGCTCTCATTGAAAAATCTACAAAAGTTTCAAAATGAGAAAAACGTTTTTTTTAGTAGCAATAGTTTTATTCCTAGGTTGTGCTGACAAAGGCATAGAAAATAATTGTTTTCCATTTGTAACTGTAAATGAATCGATTAACTTAGACCTACCTCAGTTTATAGATTTACAAGTACCTGGAGGATGGGCTTATACTAGTGGTGGACTTCAAGGGCTGATTGTTTACAACTTAAATGGCAGTCAGTTTAAAGCGTTTGATCGGTTGTGTCCTGGGCAAAATCTTTCTTCTTGTTCTCAAATGATTGTAGGTTCTAATCTGCGAATTTTATGTCAGTGCGATGATACCGAATTTAATATCTTAAATGGAGCATCTTTAACCGAAGGAGTTTCTTGTTTTGCGAATGAATATTTAGTAAATAACATAAACGGTTCTGTTTTAAGAATCACTAATTTTTAATAAATAACTAGAAAATAGAATGCGTACTTTTGTATCTCACATCAATACCAAGTTGTTTTGAAAAATTATTTTTCGTCAGATTTTAAATTAGGTATTCTTGGCGGTGGTCAATTAGGCAGAATGTTACTTGTTGAAACACAAAAATTTGACATTTATACAAGTATCTTGGATGCATCACCTGATGCTCCATGTGCTCAAATATGTAACGAGTTTCATCAAGGAGACCTGCACGATTTTGATACTGTTTATAATTTTGGAAAAAAAGTAGATGTATTAACTATTGAAATAGAAAATATAAATATTGATGCCCTAGATCGTCTAGAAAAAGAGGGAATCCAAATTTTCCCTAAACCAAAAAACATTCGGATTATTCAAAGTAAAGCAAGCCAAAAGAATTTTTACAAAGATCATAATATTCCAACAGCAGCTTATTCTCACTACGCCTATTTAGAAGAGCTTAAACACTCTTTTCATAATAGTATTATTGAGTTTCCTTTTGTATGGAAAGCAGCTCGTTTTGGATATGATGGAACTGGCGTTAAAATAGTTAGAACTTTTGAGGATTTAGAAAATCTACCAACAGGAGAATGTATTGTAGAAAAACTCATTCCATTTAAAAATGAATTGGCCGTCATTGTTGCTAGAAATAACAATGGTGAGATAACTTCCTACCCTGTGGTAGAAATGGAATTTCACCCAGAAGCAAATCAAGTAGAATATGTTATTTGCCCTGCAAGAATAGATGACAGCATCGCTAAAAAAGTAAAAGAAGTTGCCTTAAGAGTTGCTGATGCTTTTGATTTTGTAGGATTGTTAGCTGTTGAAATGTTTCAAACACAGGAAGATGAAATTCTTGTAAATGAAGTAGCACCAAGAACTCATAACTCTGGTCATTATAGTATTGAAGCTAGCTATACAAATCAGTTTGAACAACACCTAAGAAGTATCTTAAACCTTCCCTTAGGGAATACAGAAAGTAAGGTAGCCGGAATTATGGTTAATTTAGTAGGCGCTGAAGGTTATACAGGTGATGTTGTATATGAAAACATAGATGAAATTTTAAAAATTGAAGGAGTTACTCCACATATTTACGGAAAAAAAATAACCAAACCTTTTCGTAAAATGGGTCATGTAACCATCGTAAACAAAGATATTGACATCGCAAGAAAAATTGCACAACAAGTTAAAGAAACAATTAAAGTAATTAGTAAATAAAAATATAATGGTAGGAATTATAATGGGAAGCGATTCAGATCTTCCAATCATGCAAGAGGCAATTGATGTTTTAGAAAGTTTCGACATTCCAATTGAAGTAGACGTTGTTTCTGCCCATAGGACTCCAGAAAAATTATTTGATTACTCAAAAAATGCGCATACAAGAGGTATTAAAGTAATTATTGCTGGTGCCGGAGGTGCTGCTCATTTACCAGGAATGGTTGCCTCTTTAAGTCCATTGCCTATCATCGGTGTTCCTGTAAAAAGTAGCAATTCTATCGATGGATGGGACTCTGTTTTGTCTATTTTACAAATGCCTGGTGGTGTTCCTGTAGCTACCGTTGCTTTAAACGGAGCAAAAAATGCTGGCATCTTGGCTGCTCAGATTATAGGAGTATCAGACAAATGTGTACAAGATAAAGTTGTAGCCTATAAAGAAGGCTTAAAAATAAAAGTAAATCAAGCTTCAGAACGCGTAAAAAAATAATACTATTCACTCTTATTGCACCCACATATGAATCCTTTACTAAAAGATTTTAATACGGCTCCTTTCTCAAAAATAACAAGTACAGACTACAAACCTGCTGTTAAAAAAGCCATTGAAATTTGTAAACAAGAAATTGAAGCTATTGTCTCAAACCCTAACATTCCTAGTTTTGAAAATACAACAGAAGCACTAGATTTCACTGGTCAAAAATTAGGAAGAATTACCAGTATTTTCTTTAATATAAATGCTGCGGAGACTTCTAAAGAAATTCAAGAGATTGCCAAAGAAATTTCTCCTTGGCTTAGTGAACTTAAAAATGACATCACCTTAAATGCTCATTTATTCAAAAGAGTGAACGCCGTTTATACTACTAAAGATTCTTTGGATTTAACTACAGAACAACAGATGTTATTGGAAAAACAATACAAAGGTTTTTCTAGAAATGGCTCAAATTTAAACGATTCAGATAAAGATAAATTGCGCGGTATAGATGCTCAATTATCACAACTTTCTTTAGAATTTGGAGAACATGTTTTAGCAGACAGCAATGCTTTTGAAATGTATATTACCAAAGAAGAAGAACTATCTGGCCTCCCAGAAAGTGTAAGAGATGCAGCTCGTTTGCTAGCAAAACAACAAGAAAAAGAGGGATGGGTTTTTACCTTAGATTACCCAAGTTATATTCCTTTTATGACCTATGCTGATTCAAGAGAACTTCGAAAAAAAATGGCGATTTCCTTTGGTAAAAAAGGGTTTCAAGACAACGAAAACAACAATGAAGATGTTGTTTTAGCAATTGTTTCTTTAAGACACCAACGAGCTCAATTATTAGGCTATAATACACATGCCCATTTTGTTTTAGAAGAGCGAATGGCAGAAACTCCAGAAAAGGTGATTTCATTTTCTAATGAGTTACTCAAAAAAGCAACACCTGCAGCAAAGAGAGAATTTGCAGCCCTTCAAGAGTATGCAAAAAAATTAGATGGTATAGATAAATTGCAAAAATGGGATGCTGCTTATTATGCAGAAAAATTAAAAAAAGAAATCTTTAATTTAGATCAAGAAATCTTAAAGCCTTATTTTAAATTAGAACATGTTATTAATGGTGCATTTAGTATAGCTACAAAATTATACGATCTTACGTTTAAGGAAGTTTTTACGATTGAAAAATATCACAAGGATGTAAAAACATATAAAGTTTGTAATATTAAGGAAGAGGCTGTTGCTATTTTATACGCCGATTTTCATCCTAGAGAAGGAAAACGAAATGGTGCTTGGATGACCTCTTACAAATCTCAACAAATTAAAAACAACATCAGTGAAAGGCCACATATTTCTATTGTATGTAATTTCACTAAACCAACTGAAACACAACCTTCTTTACTAACCTTCAATGAGGTAACAACCTTGTTCCATGAATTTGGTCATGCTTTGCATGGCATGTTAGCAAACACAACGTATAATAGCCTCTCAGGAACTTCTGTCTCTTGGGATTTTGTAGAATTACCAAGTCAGATTTTAGAGAATTGGTGTTATGAAAAAGAAGCCTTAGAATTATTTGCCAAGCACTACCAAACTGGTGAAATTATTCCGATGGAGTATGTAGAAAAAATTAAAGAATCTGCTAGTTTTCATGAAGGCATGCAAACACTTCGACAGTTGAGCTTTGGCTTGTTAGATATGGCATGGCATGCAAGTGCTAGTCCAGAAAAAATCACTTCTGTCAAAGAATTTGAAAAAGCTCTGTTATCAGAAACCCAGTTATATCCTGATGTTGAAGAAAATTGTATGAGTCCTTCATTTTCTCATATTTTTCATGGTGGCTATTCTGCTGGCTATTATTCTTATAAATGGGCAGAAGTATTAGATGCTGATGCTTTTGCATATTTTAAAGAAAAAGGAATTTTTAATAAAGAAGTTGCTGCCAAGTTTAAAGAACATGTGTTGAGCAAAGGAGGTACTGAAAAGCCTATGGTTTTATACAAACGCTTCAGAGGTCAAGAGCCAAAACCAGAGGCACTGTTAAAAAGAGCAGGATTGTTGTAAGCTATTATTTTTTATTTTTTTCTTGAATCCATTTGCTCATGTATTTTGTACTCTGTAAAGAATGATGTAACAATATTTTTCCTGTAAAATTATTATTTCTATGTTGTTCTAAATTAAGGGAAACCTGTTGAATCAACTTTAAAAATTTATTTTCTAACAGTTCTTTATCATACATGGTATTTATGATTTCTATACCGTGTTGCTGCGCCTGATTCCATAGTTTTTCATTGGTGTACAACGCTACTGCTTTGTCTACAAAATCTTCGACCTGATCTTCTATAAAACCATTCCAAGGTAGCTGACAACACATTCCTTCCGCACCAATACTGGTTGTTACAGAGGGTGTTCCGCATTGCATAGCGCTGGTAAGCTTCCCTTTAATTCCTGCGCCAAAACGCAAAGGAGCTAGCAAAACTCTACTGTTTTCAAGAACCTCCGCAGCATCTTCTACAAAACCATGAACATAAAAACCTTCTTGTTTGTTATTAAATTGCAAAACTTGTTGCGTTGGATACGCGCCATATATGTGTATTTCTGCTGATGGAATTTTCTCTCGAATTAATTTCCAACTGTATTTTTTTAACTGCATGGTTGCATCTACATTTGGTGCGTGAAGAAAATTGCCAATAGACACAAAATGATGTCGGTTATGAAATGGTTTCCAAGAATGATTTTTCTTTATTTTATTTAGAAAAAAGGGCAAATTATAGACCAAACTCTCATCAACTTTAAATACTTCTTGCAAGAGCTTCATTTCAAATGTTGAGATGATTAAAGAAATATCACAGCGATAAATTGCGGCAATTTCTCGTTTGGAAATTTCAGAATTTAAGAGCATATCATTGGTGAATTCAATTTCATTTTTAATAGCTTCTTGTCTAGTTTTACGCAAACAATGTAAATCTTCAGTATCTAATATCCGAAGTGCATTTGGGCAGGTTTCTGCAACTCGCCAACCAAATTGTTCTTCGATAATAAATCTATCAAAAACAACAATTGTTGGATTTAAATTTAGCATATACTCATCAAAACTAGAGGCATTTAATGCTAAAGAAACCTCTGTTACTCCATAGTTTGTTAAATCTATAGAGTTTGGGTTCTTTTGTGAAACCGTTCCAAAAGTAACCTGCCAATCTTGTGATAAAAAAGATTGAATTAACTGAAGCATCCTACTGCCAGCCGCTGATGAATTTGGTTCTACCCAAACGGAACCTATGATAAAAACATGTTGCTTCAAATAGTTGATTTTATTCGGTATGATTCACAAAAATAATCTTATTTATTTTACAATTTTTACCTCAAGTTATATTTACAGTTTTAAGATGTTAATTCTATTAAAATTTTAAGAATAATGAGTACTTTTGTATCATTATAAATTCAATTAAAATGAAGTACGACGTCATCGTTATTGGTTCAGGTCCTGGAGGATATATTGCTGCAGTTAGAGCCTCTCAATTAGGCTTAAAGGCTGCTATTATAGAAAAGTATGCAACCATGGGTGGAACCTGTTTAAATGTTGGGTGTATTCCATCTAAAGCATTGTTAGATTCTTCACATCATTACTACGATGCTGTAAAGCATTTTGAAGAACATGGAATCTTGATCAATCCTCCAAAAATTGATTTTGGAAAAATGATTGAGCGCAAGGCAGGTATTGTAGAACAAACTACAGGAGGAATTACTTACCTAATGGACAAAAACAATATTGATGTTTTTGAAGGAATGGGGTCTTTTGTAGATGCAACACATGTGAAAATTACAAAAAAAGACGGTTCTGATGAAACTATTGAAGGAACCAATATTATCATAGCAACTGGCTCAAAACCTGCTAACTTACCTTTTATTTCTTTAGACAAAGAACGTATTATTACTTCTACAGAAGCTTTAAAACTTACAGAAATACCAAAACACTTAGTAGTTATTGGTGGTGGTGTTATTGGTTTAGAATTAGGTTCTGTTTACAAACGTTTAGGTGCAGAAGTAAGTGTTATTGAATATATGGATAAGATTGTTCCTGCTATGGATACTGATGTTTCTAAAGAACTTCAAAAAGTACTAAAAAAGCAAGGGGTTAAATTTTTTACCAGCCATGGTGTAAAAGCTGTGGAAAAAAATGGGAATGAAGTTACTGTAAAAGCTACCAATAAAAAAGGTGATGAAGTAGTCTTTAAAGGAGATTATTGTTTAGTTTCTGTGGGTAGAAGTGCCTATACAGCTGGGCTAGAATTAGAAAATGTTGGCATCAAAGTAAATGAAAGAGGACAGGTAGCTATTAATGATCACCTGCAAACAAATGTCTCTAACATCTATGCTATTGGAGATGTTGTGAAAGGAATGATGCTTGCTCACAAAGCAGAAGAAGAAGGAGTAGTTGTGGCAGAAATGATTGCAGGACAAAAACCACATATAGATTCCAATTTAATTCCTGGTATTGTATACAC
>CAZAIL010000038.1:0-17072 GCA_964485155.1 uncultured Flavobacterium sp. | reverse complement strand
ACAGTAAATGGAGTAATGTCTACTGTTGTTACCTTCATATCATCTCTTGCACTGTTTCCACCTCCTGTAGCATTGTCTCTGACAACTAATGAAAAATTCATCTCTCTAGCGACCGATGGGACAACTTCCCATGTGCTAGAAGTACTTCCTGCTATTACCGTTGGTAATGCAGGCATATATCTGTTGGGTGAACTTATTGATGAATTAGATCTAAAAGCAGGACCAGAAGTACTTGTTGAAGCTGGTGGCATAGAAGCTACTTCTGTATCTGTTTGCTCCCAGTTATAACTTAACACATTATTTGAATTTATATCTGAAGCGTTCCCTCGTAATACAAAAGGAGTCGATTTTGGAATGGAATAATCTTCGCTTTCAACTATAACGGGTGCACTGTTACCCGTGGAGGTAGTTACCGCACAACTAGCAGTAGACTGTATTTTATTCCACATTTCACTAATACTTACAGAATGAAAGTGATCATCACTGTTGTTTTGTATATTGGGAGTACAAATTCCTGCATAGCCCATAATTGTTGAAGCACTACCTGGCTCTACTGCAGTTGAATTATTTCTATTACAACTGTTATTTTGAGTATGATTTGCTCCAAACTGATGACCCATTTCATGGGATACATAATCGATATCATATGGATCACTCATGGGAGTACTAATGCCGGTAACTCCTCTTGCTTTACTTCCTGAAACACATACCACACCCAAACCTGCAAGCCCAGCACCTCCGATACTAAAGACATGGCCAATATCATAATTTTCGGATCCAATAGTAGCATCACAGATATTTTGAACTTGACCAATCATAGTTCCAGCACTTCCATCAGTAATACCATCAGTAGCGGCGTCAAGAAAAACAACCTGATCGTTATTATCTACAATTTCCATTCTTACTCCTAAATCTCTTTCGTAAACTCCATTGATTCTTGTCATGGAGGTATTCATGGCTGAAAGCACTGCTGCTTTTTTATCTGCATCTGATGCGTCGCTGGCAATACCTTGGTCATTTAAATGAAATTGCGCATATTCACCTGAACAAACTAGAGCCAAACGAAAGATTCTTAAGAGCCCATCATCTGCATTTCTTTGAGAACTAACAACCATTTCTTTAGTGTCTGGTTGCTCATCTACTTCACAGCTAAAATCATGATCTCTTTGTGGCAGACTTGACCTGCTGTAAGATATGTAAGAATTGTAGTTTTTAGTATATGGATCTATATAGAAAGAAGGTCTGTCTGTATAAAAGATAACCCCATGAAAACCGTCTGTTCCAAAACTAAATCTTGCAGTTGCAGAAGGATCGTCTATTCCTTGTGCAACATATGATTTAATCGTAGGGAATTTAAGTGCTAAGCCTTCTGATAAAGAGGAGGCTTCCTGTATTGAAAATTTCTGAATACCTTCTACTGTTGGGAGTTCAATGATAATTGATGAAGTTCTTATTAAAGATAAGATCTCATTTTTAAACTCGTCATAATTTATGCTATAAACTTTAAAATCGTTGGGAATGGATTTTCTAAATTTAAGTGCTATTTTATTAAATTCAGTTTCTTTCGTATCAAGTAAATTCCAGCGTTTTGATTGGGAAAAACTACTAAAAGATATGATACATAAAAAAACACTTAAAATAATTTTTCTCATAATTAATTGTGAAATATAGTTAAAATTAAAAAATGTAGTAAAACCCTCAAATATAATTAAATATTTATCTTTACAATGAATGATAACGAACAAAAAAATACTGTTAAAAGACCTAGGTTTAAAAGATTATAAAGACATTTGGGAATACCAAACTTCTTTGTTAGATACCATCATCGCTGTAAAAAGAGAAAACAGAAAAGAAAATACGAATAACCCTACTAAAAATTATTTTCTTTTTGTTGAGCACCCTCATGTATATACGTTGGGTAAAAGTGGAGACCTTAGCAATCTTTTAATAAATGAACAGCAATTAAAAGATAAAGGCGCTACTTATTACAAGATAAATCGTGGTGGAGATATTACCTATCATGGTCCAGGACAAATTGTTGGTTATCCAATACTAGATCTAGAGAATTTTTTTACAGACATTCATAAATATTTACGTCTTTTGGAAGAAGTCATTATCAAAACACTAGCTGAGTATGGAATTAAAGGAGGGAGAAGCAAGGGAGAAACTGGTGTTTGGATTGATACGGGAACTCCGTTTGCTCGAAAAATTTGTGCCATGGGAATTAGAAGTAGCCGTTGGGTTACCATGCATGGATTTGCTTTAAATGTAAATACTAATCTTGGATATTTTGATCACATTATACCCTGTGGAATCAGAGGAAAAGCAGTCACTTCTTTGGAAGTTGAGCTCGGTAAAAAAATTGAGTTGAATGAAGTAAAAGAAAAAATACTTATTCATTTTAAAGAACTTTTTGGGGTTGAAAAATTCGAGTCAGAGGTCTAACTCTAATTGAGTTGGGAATAACTTAAATGTTTTTCTATGATACTTTGTAATTCCAAATTCTTGAATTGCATTTCTGTGTTCTTTGGTTGGATATCCTTTATTTTTTTTCCAATTATAAACTGGAAATTCTATGTGAATTTTCTCCATAAAATCATCTCTGTATGTTTTTGCTAGTACAGATGCAGCAGCAATACTCATATATTTGGCATCTCCCTTAACAATGGTATTATAAGGAATATCTTTATATGGTTTAAATTTATTTCCATCAACAATTATATATTCAGGAATTACAGACATGGCAGAAATTGATCGCTGCATTCCGGTAATTGATGCTTGTAGGACATTTAAAGAATCTACTTCTTTATGTTGCACAAAAGACACCCCAAATGCTATCGCTTCTTTTTCAATAATAGGTCTTAATAAGATTCTTTTAGCTTCTGAGAGTTGTTTAGAATCATTTAATAATTCGTGATAAAAATCAAAAGGTAATATTACAGCAGCAGCAACAACAGGTCCAGAAAGACAACCTCTTCCAGCTTCGTCTGTTCCCACTTCTAATTTCAGTCCGCTGTAATTATTTTTTAACATCCTGCAAATTAACATTTTTTCAAGATAATTATTTGAATTCTTTTACGTTTAAAAGTTTACTTTTGCTTTTAAGACAATTTTTAATGAAAAGATTCATTTTTTTCCTTTTTTCAGTTTGCCTTTTACCTTCGAATATGTATGGTCAGACTATTAAGCCTATAAAAAAAGTAAAGAAATCAAGAATTCAAAATGAAGGGAAAAATTTTTCACGAAATGATTCTATTATTGGTTCAAGAATCAGTAACGCTAAAAAAATTAATCTAAGTGCTAAAACGACCTACACAGATTATAAAATTTTTTCATTTTTAAAAGACACTAGTTTCGTTGACACTACACTTAATATAAATAAACACTATAGGTTTAATTTTTTAAGAAAAGATAATTTTGGTTTATTACCATTTCATAATATTGGTCAAACTTTTAATCGATTAACCTATGATTATGATCTAATAAACACAGCACCAGATATTGGTTTTACAGCAAAACAATTCTCTTTTAAAAATATTGAAGATATTAGTTATTTCGAAGTTCCTACACCAACTTCAGAGATTATGTTTTTAACTACCTTAGAACAAGGACAGTTTTTAGAATCTTTTTTTAGCTTGAACTTTTCAAGAAGAATGAATGTTTCTATTGCATATACTGGCTTACGATCTTTAGGTAAATATAGGGAAGCGTTGGTAAGTCAAGGGAATTTTAGAACTACATTTCACTACGAAACTATAAAAGGTAACTATAAAATTAGGGGACATCTTTCTACTCAAGATGTATTAAATGAAGAAAGCGGTGGATTAACAGGTGAGTCATTACAAGCATTTAAAGATAATGACCCTAACTTTTCAGACAGAGCGAGAATGGATGTAAATCTTAATGATACTGAAAATTTTCTTGAAAGTTCTCGAGTCTTTTTTGAACATGATTACAAAATTTTATCTTCCAAAGACTCTGTTAGCAAGAAAGATTTTACCAACTTAAAAATTGGTCATATTTTTGAGAGGCAACTAAAAACATATGAATTAAGACAAAATTCACCCACAGCATTTATAGGAACTACTAATTTTTCTGGAAATATTAGAGATGGTGTTGAAAATTCCTTTTTAAGAAACACATTTTTTTTAGAATTTAATTCTAAATATATTTTGGGAACTTTTAGAGTAAAGTCTAATCTAATGAGCTACTCTTATGGCTACAATGAAATTAAAAATCAGACTAGTGGAATTAACAAACTGAAATTAGAAGGAAGCGCTGCATCTTTTGGGGCCGACTGGAAAGCCAAAGTGAACAAATTTAAATTAGATGCTACTGGAGAAATTACTCCAGGAACTGGCAGGTTATCTGGCACTAACCTTCGTGGTAACTTATCGTATAAGAAAGATAGTTTATTTGATATAAAAGCTAGTATATTATTAAATTCTAAATCTCCTAACTTTAATTTCCTACTGCATCAAAGTACTTATAATGAGTATAATTGGGAAAATGATTTTGAAAATATAAGAACCCAAAACTTAGGTTTTCGTATAGATTCTAGATGGCTAACTACTATTGTTAATTTAACTAATATTGAAAATTACACATATTTTGGAGAGGACAATAAGCCAAAACAATCCTCCGAAAATGTTACCTATTTAAAAGTAAAAGCTTCACGAGAATTTAGATACAAAAGATTTGCACTAGATAATAGCGTACTGTATCAAAATGTGAGCGGAGGTTCGGCTGTTTTTAGAGTACCTGAACTTATTACAAGAAATACACTTTATTACGATGATTATTGGTTTAAGGGAAAGCCCATGCAAGTACAAATTGGCGCTACCTTTAACTACTTCACAAAATACAAAGCCAATGCATACAATCCTTTATTAGCAGAATTTACACTTCAAAATTCTGAAGAAATTGGATTTCCTACGGTAGATTTATTTTTTAATGCTCAGATAAGAAGAACTAGAATCTTTTTCAGAATAGACAATGCGCTCTCTGACTTTGGTAATAGAAATTATTTTTCAGCTCCCAATTATCCCTACAGAGATTTTACAATTCGTTTTGGCTTGGTCTGGAATTGGTTTATTTAAAGTTCCTTATTTGGTAGCTAGCTGTCTTATTTTAATCCTAAACGCAGCAAACAACAAGGTTGTAAATGGAGATAACCAGTTAAAAATTGCATAGACAAAATACTCACCAACGCTTACTCCTAAAACACCTGAATGATATGCTCCACAGGTATTCCATGGAATTAACACTGAAGTAACAGTTCCTGAATCTTCTAAAGTCCTACTCAAATTTTCAGGAGCTAAGCCTTTATCTTTAAAAGCTTTTGAATACATTTTTCCGGGTACAACTATTGCTAAGTATTGATCTGAGGCAGTAAAGTTTAACCCAATACATGTGAAGACTGTACTGGCAAATAAACCAAAAACAGAATCAAAAAGTTGTAACATAAAACTACTAATCTTAGCCAAAGCACCAATAGCATCCATAATTCCTCCAAAAACCATTGCACATAAAATAAGCCAGATAGTTCCCATCATTTTTGCCATACCTCCAGAGGTAAATAAATCTGCTAAAATTTCATTTTCTGTAGCAATAGCAGTATCAACGGTTATTGCTGTCATTAGACCTTTATAGGCTGAATTAAAAGTTAACTCAGTTGCACCAGCTATATTCATAATAATTTGTGGCTGAAAAAATAATGCAAAAATTGCTGCTAGAAGAGTTCCAGCAAGTAAGGCTATTAAAGGTGGTGTTTTTTTTATGATAAGAACAATTACTAAAACTGGGACTAAAAATAACCAAGGGCTTATGTTAAAAGCCTTATCTATATCTGCTAGCATTACTGAAGTATCTGCATCACCACTAACACTTAGTGTGAGTCCTATGATTATAAAAATAATAAGTGTAACAATAAATGTAGGAACTGTGGTATACGCCATATATTTTATGTGCGTAAACAAATCTGTTCCTACCATGGCTGGCGCTAAGTTTGTTGTATCAGACATTGGCGACATTTTATCTCCAAAATAAGCGCCAGATAACACTGCTCCTGCAGTCATCCCGAGAGAAATATCTAAAGCTCCTGCAATTCCTATTAATGCAATTCCAACCGTTGCTGAAGTAGTCCAAGAACTTCCTGTTGCAACAGAAATAACCGCGCAAATAATTAAACATGCGGGTAAAAATATTGTGGGGTTTAAAATTTGTAAACCATAATAAATCATAGTAGGAATAATTCCACTAACCAACCATGTTCCGGCCAAAGCTCCAACCATTAATAAAATAAATATAGCGCTGGAAGTAGACTTTATATTCTCTGCGACCTCTTCCATCATTCTTGAAAAGGAAACCTTATTTCTAAAACCTACGATTGCGGCAACGGCTCCTCCCATCAATAATATAAATTGATTTGTTCCACTTAATGAATCATCACCAAAAATAAAAACATTGTAGGCTAACATCCCTACTAAAATGATAATAGGAATAACTGCTTCTAAAATAGAAAGCTCACTATTCTCCATTATTTTTTGATCTTGTGTTTTTATCTCAGAAAGGTTTTCTTGGTCTTGCATCGTCTCAATTTTTGTTTTGTAATGTTACGATTTTAGATGAAGCTATGCAAATGAAATGAGTTGGTTACATTTGCACTCATGGATTCAATTACTCAAATCGTTTTAGGGGCTGCCTGTGGTGAAATTGCCTTAGGAAAAAAAATAGGAAATAAAGCAATACTCTTTGGAGCTATTGGAGGAACCATTCCAGATTTAGATGTGATTATTGGTAGTCTTTATTATGCTAATGAGATAGACAGCTTGGCTTTTCACAGAGGTTTTATGCACTCTATATTTTTTGCAGTTTTAGGAGCTTTATTTTTTGGTTTTATAAGTTCAAAAGCATATGATTATGGAGCATTACGAAAAGGAACCACCAATGTAAAAGACTGGATCTGGTTGTTCTTTTTATCGATTTTCACGCATCCAATTTTAGATAGCTTTACACCCTACGGAACTCAATTGTTTTTACCTTTCTCAGATTATAGAGTTGCTTTTAACAATATTTCTGTAGCAGACCCAATATACACACTTCCCTTTCTAATATGTATTATTGTTGCTATGTTTTTTAATCGGAAAAACCCAACACGAAGAAAATGGACAAAAGCGGGTCTTTATATTAGTTCGGTCTATATGATTTTTACGATTGGTAATAAATTGTATGTAGATACTGTTTTTGAATCATCATTTAAAAAAGCAAATATTAACTACAATAGAATCAGTGCGCAGCCTACAATCCTAAATAATCTTTTATGGTATGCTGTTGCTGAAGCTGATACAAGTTATCATGTGACTTTTTATTCTATTTTTGATAAAGATAGCATTCAACCAACCTTTATTAGCATTCCTAAAAACCACAAACTAGTAGATGTGAATCATCCTGATTTAAAAACATTACGATGGTTTAGCAAGAATTTTTATACCCTGGCTGTCTCTAAAACTAGTGATCTATTTATCTACAAGGATTTACGCTATCCATTATTAAATCCGAGTGATCCTAACTCTTCTTTGTTTCGTTTTGGACTTGTAAAAGAAGGAAGTCGATGGAATACTAAAAACCTAACTCAACAACGATTTAAAGAAAGTAATATGCAAGATTTTGCTAAAGAACTATTAAACAGAACTTTTAGAGATTTTTAAGACAGCTACGCTTTTACCTCAGCAAGCACTCCTACTTCCAACATACATTCTTTCATAATTTGATAAGTTCTTTCAATGTTGTTATCTAGGCCAATAGAAAAACGAATTAAACCATCGGATAAGCCCATTTCTTCTTGTTCTTCTTCTGGAATTTCTGAAGAAGTGGATGAACCTGGAGCAGAAAACAATGTTTTATAAAAACCTAAACTCACCGCTAAATATCCAACATTTTTATGCTGCATAGCCTCCATGAGTAAATTAGCTTTTTCTAAAGAACCAGCGTCGATGGTAAGCATTCCTCCATACCCATATTCTGAGTTCATCATGGAGGAAAATAATGTATGTGATGGATGCGATTCTAGACCAGGATATACTGTTTTTATACCATCAATCTCAAACTTATTGGCTAAATAAGCAGCATTAAAGCTATGCTGCTTCATTCTAATATGAAGGGTTCTTAAGTTTTTTAAAACCGATGAAGCACGTAAACTATCCATAGTAGAACCTAATAACATACTAGCTCCGTCTATAACGCTTCTTAATTGGTCTATAAATTCTTGTGTTCCACAAACAACACCTCCAACAGCATCTGAAGAACCATTAATAAATTTGGTTAAACTGTGCACCACAACATCTGCTCCTAATTGAATAGGAGAAATAGACAAGGGTGAAAATGTATTGTCTACCACCAATTTTAAATGGTGTTTTTTAGCCATTGCAGCTAATGCTTTAATATCTGCTACCTCAAGTAATGGATTGCTTACAGATTCGCAATACAAAACCTTGGTGTTTTTAGTAATTGCTGCCTCCACTATTTCTAAGTTTGTAATGTCTACAAAAGAAGTTTGAATGGCTAGCCTAGGTGTAAAATTCTTTAAAAAAGCATAGGTACCTCCATAAATAGTTCTACTAGAAACAATATGATCTCCGGCACCACATAATTGTAATAATACTGGAGTAATAGCTCCCATTCCAGAAGCTGAAACATTGGCCGTTTCTGTTCCTTCCATAGCAGCCAACGCTTCCCCTAAAAACATATTACTTGGAGTGGTATGACGTGAATATAAATGACAGCCATCTGTATTTCCTTCAAAGGTATCAGCCATTGTTTTTGCCGATAAAAAAGTATAGGTGGAAGAGTCTGAAATAGATGGGTTTACGCCTCCAAATTCACCAAAGTTTTGAAGGTCTTGAATCTTGTCTGCTGGATTAAATTTCATGGGTTGTAAATTTTTAATAAATTTAGCTAAAATTAGAAATATTATCAACCATAATACATAATATTAGTTTATTTTTCATCATAATCTATTAAAAATAAATTATAAATCTTTATTTTTAAACTTTGTAAGAAATTTTTAGATAATTTTTCAGCTAACTATTTTACAAAAAAGACAGCGTATTAAAAAAGCATTCTCATGAAATTAGATGGTACTGATAAAAAATTAATTAGCCTGCTTCAAAACGACAGCAAGCAAACCAGCAAACAGCTTTCTTTACAGCTAAATTTATCTGTAACGGCGGTCTATGAACGAATTAAGAAATTAGAAAAAGAAGGTGTTATTAAAAAATATATTGCAATTATTGACAAAGAAAAAATTAACAAATCATTTCTTATTTTTTGCCATGTAAAACTCTTACAGCATTCTAAAGAATTCTTGTCTAATTTTGAAAAAGAGATCTTAAAACTAGATGAAGTTTCTGAGTGTTTTCATGTAAGTGGGGATTACGATTATATCCTAAAAATACACACCTCAAACATGAAAGAATATAGAGAATTTATGGTTACCAAACTCACCACTATTAAGCATATTGGCAGTACGCATAGTACTTTTAGCATAGAGGAAGTTAAAAACACTACAGAAATTAAGTTGTAATAAAAAACCCAAAACAACTGTCTTGGGTTTTGTAATTAGTTATTTAAATGTGATCCGTCACAATAACCTTCTGCGTCTGATGTATTACCGCAACCACAGGTAGATCTGTCTATTTTATAAAATTTGATATCTATTTAGTTGTTTTAACAACAAAAGACATTTCTACTAAGTCATCAATAAACTTGTCTTTTAATCCTTCAATCCATCTCTTAGAACCGTATTTTACATTAAAATCTGCTCTGTCTATATTAAAAAGATCACTTGTAAAAGTAGTGACTCCTTCTTCAGCAGAAATCGTTGCAGGAATAGTAATGCTCTTTGTAACGTCTTTAATAGTTAAGTTTCCTGTAACTGCTAACTTCCCTTCAACGTCTGATACTGAAGTGATCACAAATGTAGATGTAGGGTACATTGCTATATCAAAAAAGTCTGGTGCTTTTAAATGCCCCTCAATTTTTCCGGCTCCATCGCTTCCAGCTAGGTCAAGATTTTTAATTGTATTCATATCAATTATAAATTCTCCACCTGTAATTTTACCATTGTCTAAAACCAATGAGCTTTCTTTAAAAGCTATGGTTCCATCATGAGCACCAGTTGGTTTTGTTCCTTTCCATGTCATAATGGAAGAAGCTAAATCTACATTATTAATAGCGGGTACTTCTTCAACTTTTACTTCTTCTTTTACAGCTACTTTTTCTTTCTTTTCTCCGTTACACGAAACTAAAACAGTAGACAGGGCTACTATGGCGATTAATACTTTTTTCATTTTTGTTGGTCTTAATTATTAAATTGTTTTTAGACTGCTAATATATTGGAATTTAATTTCCATGGAAACTAAAAAAATGTTAAATTTTATTTTTTGAATCAATAATAATGGTGACTGGACCGTTATTATGTATTTCTAAAGTCATATTAGCTCCAAATTGACCTGTCTGAACTTTTTTTCCAAGTTCTTGCTGAAATTGAGTAATGAAATTTTCATACAATGGAATTGCAATGGAAGCTTTTGCTGCTTTTATATAGCTGGGCCTATTTCCTTTTTTGGTAGATGCATGCAAGGTAAACTGGCTTACCACTATAGCATCTGCCTCGTCTTCAATTAAAGAGCAATTCATAACACCATTTAAATCATCAAAGATTCTGAGATTTGCAATTTTTTTTGACAACCAATGACTATCCTCTTCTGTGTCTAATGCTTCTACTCCAAGTAAAATTAATATTCCTTTTTTAATGGAGGCTACTATTGTTCCATCTATGCTTACACTAGCTTTGGTAACTCTTTGAATAACTGCTTTCATTGGTTGGCTATTGAATTTACTGATCTCTTAAAATTAAACCACAAAAATTTATTCCCAAATATCTGTTCTGTAATTTTCTTCCTCTCCTTCTAATATTTGAAGGTAACTCTTGTAGCGAGACCAAGAAATTTCTTCCTCTTCTAAAGCATCTTTTACAGCACACTGAGGCTCGTTTACATGAATGCAATTGTGAAACTTACAACCGCTTTTTAAAGCAAAAAACTCTGTGAAATAATCTCCTAATTCTTCTTTTTCAATAGCAACAACACCAAAACCTTTAATTCCTGGTGTGTCAATAATTTTTGCATCAAAACTTAGATCAAACATTTCTGCAAAAGTAGTAGTATGTTGCCCTTGCTGATGTTGTTCTGATATTTGCTTGGTTTTTAAATTTAAACCAGGCTCTATGGAATTTAACAAGGTTGTTTTTCCAACACCAGAATGACCAGAAAACATGCTCGTCTTTTCTTTCATTAAATTTTTAATAGCCGCTACGTTTGTATTTTTTTTTGCAGAAACCTCTACACACGTATAGCCTATAGTTTCATAAATATCTTTGAGATACAAAACCTCTGCTCGTTCTTCTATCTGATAGGTGTCTATTTTATTAAATACTAAAATTACTTTTATAGAATAGGCTTGTGCAGTGACTAAAAAACGGTCTATAAATGTTGTATGTGTTGGCGGATTATTAATGGTAATTAATAAAAATGCTAGATCTATATTAGAGGCAATAATCTGTGTTTGCTTAGATAAATTAACCGATTTACGAACAATATAATTTTTTCTTTCGTGAATTAATTTAATAACTCCGGTCTCTTCATCTCCTTTTGTTTCTAGATCGAATTCTACCAAATCACCTACAGCAATAGGGTTGGTACTTTTAATACCTTTTAATCTGAATTTCCCTTTTATTCTACACTGATAGAAGAGTCCCGCATCAGACTTTACAAAATACCAACTACCTGTAGATTTATAAACTATTCCAGTCATAGCGCAAAGTAAATCAATTCTCAACTAAAAATTTGTACATTTGAAGCTAATTTTTAAAATCATGCTTATTATGAAAAAAATCTATGTATTAATTGCAATTTTATGTTGTATTTACACAAGTGAAGCTCAATCTTATGAATACCAAGTAATGACAAGTGTAGAATCTATAATTCCAAGTGGAGCAGGAAGATCTAGATTGATTTCTACAAATGAAACCCGTAATTACAAAGATTTCACTTCAACAAGAACTGATGGAAAAACTGAAAAAGATAAAAGGAATAAATCTGACAGAGGTGATATTAGAGTGAAGAATTTTGAAGAAACTAAATTGTTGAACTTCTTTAATATCGCTGGTATTCGTTTTCAAAATATTGCTGCTAATGACGCAGTGATTACTTCTAAAATAAACACCATGACACAAGAAGGATGGGAATTGGCTTTTATTTCAAGTGCTGTTGAAAGTGATGCCGGTAAAAGTGATGGTAAGGGTATATTTATTACACGCTATATCTTTAAAAAACTCAGAGAATAATTCAAAATGTATAAAAAAAAGCGGCTTTTCAGCCGCTTTTTTTTATTCTTATCCATTCATCACTTTTTCTTGATGATTTATAGATTCTTGATGTATTGCTTTAAACACCCTCAGTATAAATTCTTCACTTAGCTTATTTTCTTCTCCTTCTAGAATCATTTTTCCTAAAATTTCGTTCCATCTCTTAGATTGTAACACAGCTACATTCTTATCTTTCTTAAGTGCTCCAATAGCATCTGCTATCTTCATACGTTTTCCTAAGATGTCAATTAATTGATGATCTATGACATCTATTTGAGTTCGTAAGGTGTTTAATGAATTTCTGTATTCTACCTCTGTATCAGTTTCTTTTCTAATTTTTAAATCTTCCATCATCTGAATAAGAGTATCAGGAGTTACTTGTTGTGCAGCATCACTCCATGCATTGTCTGGATCTACATGTGTTTCTATCATTAAACCATTAAAATTTAAATCTAGTGCTGTTTGAGAGACTTCAAAAATCATATCTCTTTTTCCTGTAATATGAGACGGATCACATATTAATGGTAAATCTGGAAAACGGTTTTGTAATTCTATGGCTATTTGCCATTCTGGATTGTTACGATACCTTGTTTTTTCATAGGTAGAAAAACCTCTGTGAATAACCCCTAAATTTTTAATATTTGCCGAGTACAAACGTTCTATACCACCTAACCATAATGCTAAATCTGGATTTACTGGGTTTTTAACCAATACAATTTTATCTGTTCCTTCTAAGGCATCTGCAATTTCTTGCACAATAAAAGGACTTACTGTAGACCGTGCTCCTATCCATAATAAATCTATATCATGTTCTAAAGCCAACTTTACATGCGCTGCATTGGCAACTTCTGTAGCGGTTTTCATACCTGTTTCTGCCTTTACTTTCTGAAGCCATTTTAGCCCTAGCGCTCCTACACCTTCAAAGTTTCCTGGACGTGTTCTTGGCTTCCAAATTCCTGCCCGAAAATAGTTTACATCAGAATCTTTTAATTCGTGCGCGATCTTTAATACCTGATCTTCTGTTTCTGCACTACAAGGCCCTGCTACTACGAGTGGGTGATCTAAATTTAAATCATCCAACCATGTTCTTAATTCTTTTGTATTCTTCATCTTTACTTGTTAATTATACTATTTCTATTGAATTATTTACTGTTTCTATTTTAATGATGGCTGATAAAGTATAAAATGCTAATCACTTATTTTATTCCTTTTAAAATGCTTGCTATATGATTTGTTTGTTGCATTTCTTCAAAAATTTTATCAAATTTATGTTCTTCCATCAACGTTTTAAACTGCTGAAGGTTTCCTATATACTCTTCTAAAGTTTCTATAATATTGTCTTTGTTTTGCTCAAAAATAGGCGTCCACATTGCGGGCGAACTTTTTGCTAGACGAACAGTAGATTCAAACCCACTTCCTGCCATATCAAAAATATCTCGTTCATTTTTTTCTTTGTCTATGACCGTTTTCCCTAGCATAAAAGAACTAATATGAGATAAATGAGATACGTAGGCAATATGTTTATCATGAGACACAGCATCCATATATCGAATTCTCATTCCAATTTTTAAAAAAATCTCTAGTGCTTTTTCTTGTAATTTAAACGCTGTTTTTTCTACTTCACAGACAATGTTAGTTTTATCTTTATACAACCCTTGTAACGCTGCCTTAGGGCCAGAAAACTCTGTTCCTGCAATGGGGTGTGCTGCTAAAAAATTTCTTCTTTTTGGATGTTTTTTTACCACGTCACAAATACGTTGTTTGGTAGACCCAACATCAATTACCAAAGCATCATCACTAATAAGATCTAATACTTTTGGCAATACTGCTAATGCAATGTCTACAGGAATGGTTAAAAAAACAATGTCTGCCAAGGGCAAATCGCTCATGGTTGCTTCTCTATGAATAACGCCGTGCTCTAGAGCTTCTTTTAGATGTCTAGAATTGGTGTCTATTCCATAAATAATAGCCTCTGAATATTCTTGTTGAATATCTAATGCAAAGCTCCCGCCAATTAATCCTGTTCCTATAATAAAAACCTTCATCTTACAATCTATCTAATGCTTCTTTAATTTTTTCTTCGGGCACACATAATGAAAACCGAATATATCCTTCTCCTTTACTTCCAAAAATTGTACCTGGAGCAATAAAAATATGATGTTTATACAATAAATCATCTACTATGTTTTCTGCTTTTTTTCCTGCCGGAATTTTTGCCCAAACAAACATCCCTGAGGTATTTTTATCAAAAGTACAGTCTAATGCCTCTGCTATTTGCCATATAAGTTTTCTTCTTTTTTGGTAAATCTCATTCATGCTTTCAAACCATCCTGAACTAACTTTTAAGGCAGCAATAGCTCCTTGCTGAATTCCGTAAAACATTCCAGAATCCATTTGTGTTTTTACCTTTAAAACCTCTTCCAAAATAGGCTTTGCTCCTAACAGCATACCTACTCTCCAACCAGCCATATTAAAAGACTTACTCAAAGAATTTAATTCTATGGCAGTTTCTTTTGCTCCCTCTGTGCCTAAAATACTTAAAGTAGTATCGTTTAACACAAAACTATACGGATTGTCATTTATAATTAATAATTGATGCTTCTTCCCAAAAGCTATCAATTTTTTAAACAAGTTTTCTGTTGCTTTTGCACCAGTTGGCATATGAGGGTAATTTACCCACATCAATTTTACAGTAGACAGATCTTGTTGTTCTAATTGTTTAAAATTAGGTTCCCAATTATTCTCAGATGTTAAGTCGTAAAACACAGGAACTGCTTCTACCAAATTGGTAACCGATGTATAGGTAGGATATCCAGGGTTAGGAATTAACACCTGATCTCCTTTGTTTAAAAACGCCATAGAGATGTGTAAAATTCCTTCTTTACTTCCCATGAGTGGTAAAATTTCATTCTCTGGGTTTACAACAACCTGATAGTTTTTTTGATAAAAATCTGCCACAGCTTGTCTAAATGCTGGCAATCCCTGATAGCTCTGATATTTATGTGCACCCTCTTGCAACACCGCTTGCTGAATTGCTAAAATTACTGATGGTGGCGGCTGTAAATCTGGGCTTCCAATTCCCATATTTATAATGGGTTTTCCTGCTGCCAATAGCGCTCTTACTTCTCTTAATTTTTTAGAGAAATAGTATTCTTGAACGGCGTCTAATCTTTTGGCTGCTTTCATCATTTTCTACCGTTTTTATAGGTTCCTAAAATTTTGAATTCTTCTGCCATTATTTCTATAATCTTTACCAATTTTAAATAGTCTTTGTAATCTTCAAAAGTTACATCTACAAAAAAGGAATATTTCCAAGGCATTTCTATAACTGGCAACGATTGTATTTTAGTAAGGTTCATTTTACAATCACTTAATACATTTAAAATTGCCGCTAAACTTCCTCTTTTATGATTCAATTGAAATTTTAATGACGCTTTATTAATGTGATTAATTCCACGGGTAGGCTCCTGTGTTTGTACAATTACAAATCTAGTAGCATTGTCTTTCATGGTTTGAATTTCATCTTCTAGCACTTCCAAGTCAAAAATTTCTGCTGCAATTTTAGGAGCTATTGCTGCTATACCTGCTAAGTTCTCTTTTGAAATTCTTTTGGCAACTTCTGCCGTATCTACATCTTCTACTAATTTAATATGTGGGTGTTTTTTAAAAAAATCCTTGCATTGCAACAAGGCCATTGGATGAGACCACACTTCTTTAATATGAGCTATTTGCTGACCTGGCAATGCCATTAAGTGGTGGTGTATGTTTAAGTACTCTTCTCCAACAATGTGAAGATCATTAGTGTCTATTAAAGCATAATTAGGAATAATAGATCCAGCGATGGTGTTTTCTAAAGCCATGACTCCGTGTGTTGCAGCACCGCTTAATAAACTAGCTACCAATACATCAAAAGACATGCATTCTTTTAACAGCATGGTGTTTCCATAAAAGTCTCTTGCAACTTTATGGTGGTTTGAGCCCTCTGCTCCTTGTATGGCAATAATTTTATTCATTTGTATCAAAAAAAAAGTCTCGAATTAAATTCGAGACTTTCAGTTATATAGTTTTAGTACAATATACATGGAGTCTCAACTTTTACTAAAAAAGTAGAAGTAAAAAAAGAAACTATTCCAAACGTATTGCATATTGATATTATTTATTGTGTATGAACAAATCTAAGTATTAAATTCACATAAACAAACAATAGTCTCCTGATTTTTAAATAAATACGAAATTGACAAATTAAGGTTGTCTTTTTTAAGATTTTAATAACCATTCATTAAGAAGAAGGTTTTTATTTAAATAATTTTATCAAAAAAATACTGATTTTACCTTTAGAATTTTTAATAATAGATGGTTTAAAAAATAAAAATAAAAGACTATAACTCAGGTCTTCACTCACATACTAAGTTATAAAAAGATACCTTTGCAATCTATCTAACTCTTATGGAACTTAATATTTTTGGAAAATCACTTATTTCTTGCTGTTCAGATCCTATGACAGGATATTTTAGAGATGGCTTCTGCAGAACTATTTCTGAAGATACCGGTACCCATACGGTTTGTGCAGTAGTAACTGAAGCGTTTTTGACATACTCTGCTTCTAGAGGAAATGATTTAATGACTCCTATACCTCATTGGAACT